>CAZXBZ010000323.1:0-4673 GCA_964639135.1 uncultured Solibacteraceae bacterium
CCTGGCCGTCGGCCTGGTCGTCATGGCGGTAACGCTCATCGTGCCCCTGATGCGCAAGCGCTACGACGCGCCGAATAATCCGTGGCACGCGGCTTCCCTCGAGTGGACCGTTTCCTCGCCGCCGCCCACGCACAACTTCCACGAGATCCCCGTGGTCACCCATGGCCCCTACGATTTCAAGGCCGCCCGAAAACTAGAACTCGAGAAAATGGAGATCTATTCATGAGCGACATCGCAATCCCAGTCGGCGGGCAGAGCCACGAAAGCGATCACCACGAGGCTTTCCTGCGGCACCATTTCCGCACCCCGGCGCAGCAGTTCGAGGCGTCGAAGATTGGAATGTGGCTGTTCCTCGTGACGGAAATCCTCCTGTTCTCCGGCCTGTTTCTTGTTTACTTTCTTCTGCAAAGCAGACACCCGCAAGCGTTCATCGAGGCGCATCACCACCTTGATCGCAGTCTCGGCGTCCTCAATACCATCGTGCTGCTGGTGAGCAGTTTCACCATGGTGATGGCCGTCCAAAGCGCCGCGCTCAATCGCATCAAGGCCGCGCTTTATTTCCTGTACGCCACGTTCGCGCTCGGCGGCGTCTTTCTGTGCGTCAAGTACATCGAGTACAGCCATAAGATCCACGACGGCCTGCTACTCGGCAATCTTTTCAGTTACAAGGGCGCCACCGTTCCCGGCGAATACCTGTTTTTTAGCATGTACTTCGTGATGACCGGCATTCACGGAATCCACATTCTCGTCGGAATGGGCGTCATCGCCTATCTCATCTGGCGCACCCACCAGGGCAGATTTTCAGGGGCGTATTACACGCCCATCGATCTCACTGGGCTTTACTGGCACCTGGTCGATATGATCTGGATTTTCCTCTTCCCGCTCCTCTATCTCGTCAGCTAACAGGAAGGATCCGCAATGAATCTCGATAGCGAAACCATGGAAACCCTTTCTCACCGCGGGGAAGAAACACACACGCACAACCACACCAAGTGGTACATCGCCAATATCCTCGCCCTCTTTGCCCTGACGGCCATCACCGTTTTGGCCGCGGGCGTCAACTTCGGGTCGAACACCACCAACCTCGTGATCGCGATGGCGATCGCCACCATCAAAGCCAGCCTCGTGGCTCTTATCTTCATGCACCTGCTTTGGGAGAGGGGAGTGAACGCCATCATCTTCCTTTCCTCTCTGTTCTTCGTGGCGCTGTTCATGTCATTCACGTTTTTTGACGTGGAAACCAGGACGCTCATTGAGCCCGCGAGTGCGTCCGAACTGGGGGCCTCCGCCGGTTATGAACCCGCGGCGCTTCCGATGTACGTCGTTCCTCCGAAGCAGACCACCGAAACTAAATAGAGCTATTGCGGCGGCGCCGGTACGGTATTCCCGCCCTCCGCCGCGCCTCTCTCCACTCCGAACGCGCGCCTCTCCAGCGCGCTTTTTATTCACGGGTTGTAATACCCCCAGGGGGTATGTTATACCTTGATACGGGAGAGATCGAAACAATGGAAAATACCACGGACCGGATTCATCTTCATATCGACGGCATGCACTGCGATGCCTGCGTCCGCCGCGTTCGCATGATGCTGCAGCGAGCGGGCGCCACCGAAATTCATGACGTCGAAGTCGGCTCGGCGGATTTCAGCGTCGATAGCGGAGAGGCCGGGGCGAAGCCCTTTATCGAGGCGCTTGAGAACGGCGGGTTCCAAGCCTCGGCGGAGCAGTAAGCGTATTGGAGGTTGAAATGGCCGCGAAAGAGATCCTCGCGACACCCGAAGCGCCGCCGGATACCGCGCGGGCTCAGCTCGACATCGGGGGGATGACCTGCGCGGCCTGCCAGGCGGCCGTCCAGAAGGCGCTCGAGCGCACTCCGGGCGTCACCAAGGCCACCGTAAGCCTGATGACCAACCGGGCGGAGGTGCGTTACCGGCCGGAGGAGATCACCCCGGAAGGGCTGGCGGAAGCGGTAAGGGATACCGGTTACGACGCGTCGTTGCGATCCGCCGCGCAAACCGCGTTTGAAGAGCAGGAAGCGGCTGACCGCGCGGCTGACGCCGATTTTCGTGACACCCGGCGTAAGACCTACTGGGCGCTGGCCGGCGCCGTACTGGCCGCGATCCTTGGCATGCCGCTGATGGGCGGCCATCCGGTTCCCGGCGCTCCCGCGGCGTCCAGCTCGCTTGACCCGCTCCTCCACTGGCTTACCGCCTGGTTGGATGCGCCGCTCCATTTCGTGGCTCCCTGGCTCTATGAGATCCCTCTGTCCGTTCTGCGCTGGATCTCGGCCGCGATTGCTCTCTGGGCAATGCTTTGGGCCGGCCGCGATTTCTATGTGCGCGCGTGGAAGGCGGCGCGCCACGGCTCCGCCGACATGAATACGCTGATCGCCACCGGTACCGGCGCCGCCTTCATCTACTCGCTCGCCGTCACCCTGGCGCCGGGCGTCTTCGCCTCCGCCGGGGCCTCGGCCGGCGTCTATTACGAGCCCATCGTCTTCATCCTCGCGCTGGTCCTGCTGGGCAACATGTTCGAGAAGCGCGCCAAGCGCCAGACCTCTTCCGCGCTGCGCAAGCTTGTGGATCTTCAGCCTCGCTCCGCCCGCGTCGAGCGCGGGCAGGCAATCGTGGATGTTCCCGTGCCAGAACTGATTCCCGGCGACGTCGTATTGCTGCGGCCGGGGGAGCGCGCGCCCGTAGATGGAGAAATCATCGATGGAGAATGTGCGTTCGACGAATCGATGCTCACGGGCGAAAGCCTTCCCGTCGAAAAAGCGCCGGGCAGCGCGGTGCTTGGCGGCACGGTGCGGCTTGCGGGAGACCGCGCTACCACCACGCGCTACCGTGTGACCCGCGTGGGCGCGGAAAGCACTCTTTCCCGGATCGTGCAAATGGTGCGTGACGCTCAAAGTTCTCAAGCGCCGGTCCAGCGCCTGGCCGATCGTGTGAGTTCCGTTTTTGTGCCCTCGGTCATCGTCCTCTCGATCCTCGTCTTCTTCACCTGGCTCCTTGTCCCCAGGGAACCGTCACTCGTCATGGCGTTCGCCGCCTCCCTCGCGGTGCTCATCATCGCGTGCCCCTGTGCGATGGGCCTCGCCGTGCCGACCGCCGTCATGGTGGCCACCGGCCGCGGGGCGGAAATGGGCATCCTCATCAAGGGCGGGGAACCCCTGGAACGTCTCGGCGGCGCAAGCACGGTAGTTTTCGACAAGACTGGGACCCTCACAAAAGGTCAGCCAGAGGTGACCGATGTCGTCCTCTTTGATTCCGCGCCGCGGGATGAGGTGCTCGCCGCCGCGGCGGCCGTCGAACAGCACTCCGAGCACCCCCTGGCCGATGCCGTTGTGCGCCACGCGATGGAACTGGGCCTTGTTCCGCCGGTTGCGAGCGAGTTCGAAGCATTCCCCGGCAAGGGTGTGAAAGCCGTCGTGAACGGGCGCGTCGTGCGCGTGGGAACCGCGGTTTGGCTCAACCAGTCCGGCATTACGGCATCGCGCGCGGAGCACGACGCCGGGCTTCTCGAGCGCCAGGGGAAAACGCCGCTCTACGTCGCTTTCGGCGCGGCGGTCGTGGCCGTCGTCGCGCTCGCGGATACACCGCGAGCCGAAGCGAAAGAGGCCGTCGCCCGGTTGCACAAGCGCGGTATCAAGGTGGCCATGCTTACCGGAGACCGCCGCGCCACCGCGGAGGCCATCGCGGCGCAACTTGCAATCGATAGCGTCACCGCCGAAGTGCTGCCCGGAGACAAGCAGGCCGCCATCGAGGCGATTCAGAAACGCCGGGAGACCGTCGTCATGGTGGGCGACGGAGTGAACGACGCACCGGCTCTGGCGCGGGCGGATGTGGGTATCGCGATGGCCAGCGGATCGGACATTGCCGGCGAGGCCGCCGACGTTACCCTGATGCGCGGCGACCCCAGCGCCGTCGCCGACGCTATCGCGCTTTCGCGCGTTACCATGCGGGTGATGCGCCAGAACCTTTTCTGGGCTTTCTTCTATAACGTGATTGCGATTCCCATTGCCGCCGGCATTCTTTATCCCGTTTGGGGAATCCTGCTGAGTCCGGTTCTCGCCGGCGCCGCGATGGCCTTCAGTTCCGTGAGTGTCGTCGCCAACAGTCTGCGCCTCAAGCGGGCGCGGCTCGCCTAGCGAACGGAGAGGCGGATGGCTCGCGAATATCGAACATGATGGAACCGAAACACGAAACAGCTCATTCCCCCTGTGGATGCGCAACCGGCGCGGGCCGCAAGGCAATAGGGGTCGATCCCGGGATCAAGGCCGCCAACCTGCGGCGTCTGCGCCGGATTGAGGGCCAGGTGCGAGGCATCCAGCGGATGATCGAGGGAGATCAGTACTGCGCGGATATCCTGGTGCAGGTTTCAGCCGTGCAGGAAGCGCTCCGCGCCGTGGGGCGGGGTTTGATGAAAAACCACCTCGAACATTGCGCCGCCACCACCTTCAAGAGCGGGAGCGCCGAAGAGCGGGCGGCAATGGCCGAGGAGCTTCTTCAGTTGATTTACAAGCACGCGCGTTAGGGAGGGTTCCCGTCAAGAACCCCGAGTAGCCGAGATCAGGCCTCACTGTTTCCCGAGTGCTGTTTCTAGTGTTCTTCCGAGCGCGAGTAGTAGTAGGTGTACTTGCTGTACAGTTCTCCGCGCCGCGCGCCGTTCACAATGAT
>CAZXBZ010000324.1:0-2061 GCA_964639135.1 uncultured Solibacteraceae bacterium
GGTCTTGGTTGTCATCGCGGCATCCGGCATTATGCTGAGTGGCAATCTCTCCCAATGGCAAGCCGCTTCGGAAATGGCTGGCACGCTCTGCCGGCAAGTAGAAAGAGACGCACTGCCAAAATCGGAAGTGCCCGCGAGATGGAGAGGCGCATACGTCTTTGCGAACGGAATCGATGAGTGCGTTGAGATGACGCGATTAGAGCCGCGCCGCCGATAAGCGAACGAGCGGCGGCAAATCTGGCGCGGCCGCCCGAAGAACCACCGCCCGCGCGGTTGACGCGCGCCCCCCGGCCGTCACACAATACAACAACGATGTGGAAATTCTTTCTCGCTTCGCTGATGCTCGCTCTTACCGCCATGAGTCTTAACGCCGACGCCACTTCAGAACAGATTATGTCCCTCGACCGCGCCTGGGCCAAAGCCGTCGTCGAAAAGGATTACACCGCGCTTGAGCGGATCACCTCGCCCAATCTCATCTATTCGCACTCGGACGGGATGATCGATACGCGCGAGGATTTCCTCAACCGGCTGCGAAAGAATACTTCCGACTACCAGGCCATCGATTTCGCGCGCATGGAGGTGAAGGTCTTCGGCGATACCGCCATCCTCACCGCCCGCGCGCGCTTCCATGTGCTCGCCGGCGGCCGCCAGTTGAACAACGACCTCGCCTACACGCACGTCTACCAGAAAACCAACGGCAACTGGGCCATGATCGCCCATCAATCCGCCCTCATGGCGAAATAAGCAACCACCGGCCCCGGGCGGCGCGCGCTTTCAGCCGTTCTCCAGATTCGCGCGACGCCGGCTGGAGTGCGCGTGTCTCGCGGCGTCCGCCTCCGTCTTTGCCCGAACCCGCGGAAAATCTCATGCCTTCCATGTTTGGCGCCATCGTCATCGATAAACCCTCGGGCTGGACCTCCCATGACGCCGTCGCGCGCATGCGCCGCCTCGCGAACACGCGGCGCATCGGGCATCTGGGCACGCTCGACCCCGCGGCCACCGGCGTCCTGCCCCTGCTGCTCGGCCCGGCCACGCGCCTCGCGCGCCTCTACGGCGGCGAGGAGAAGCTCTACGAAGGAGTCATCCGCTTCGGCTTCAGCACCACCACCTGCGATGCCGAGGGCGAACCCACGTCGGAGCCCATTGCGTATACCGCGGATCCCGAAACCATCGAAGACATCATCGCCCAGCGCTTCCTCGGCGAGATCCAGCAGATGCCCCCCGCGTTCTCCGCCAAGAAGATCGGCGGTACGCCCGCCTACAAGCTGGCGCGCCAAAACCGCCCGGTCGAACTTTCGCCCGCGAAGGTAACCGTACACGAGTTTCGAATCCTCGAAGCGTGGGGAGAGCGTCTGCGCGTGCGTGTCCGCTGCGGCCCTGGCACGTACGTGCGGAGTCTCGCGCGCGACCTGGGCGAGGCCGCGGGCGCGGGTGCGCACCTCGAATCTCTGCGGCGGCACGCCTCCGGACCGTTCACCCTGGAACACGCCATTACGCTTGAAGACGCCGCCGCGCTCTCGGCCGAAGAGCGCCTTCACGAAAAGCTGATTCCCGCCGCCGAACTGTTGCCGGAAATACCCACCGAGATCGTCGACGAGGCGCTCGTGCGCGGCATCCGTGAAGGGCGCGATTTCAATGCCTCGCCGTTTTCCAGTATCGGAGGATCCGCGCTGCTCAAGGCCGTCACCCGGCATGGCGAACTGGTCGCCATCGCCGAACGCAAGATCCACCGCCTGTATCACCCCGTCATTGTGTTTCCCGCCGAATGAGCGCCCGCGTCACGGCGTGCGGTATTCCCGCGCCATCTCGATAAACGCGCGCAAATACGGCGCCTCCAGTTCCGCGCGCCGCGCGCCCAGAAAGATCTGCTTGGCGATACCTTCCTTGCCGAGGCGCACCGCGCCAATCTCCATTCGCCCGGCGTACTCTTCCACCAGCCAGCGCGGCAGTGCCCCCACTCCCCGGTTCGACGCCACCATTTGCAGCATGATGTCCGTGGTTTCGATCTCCTTGTGCCGCCTCGGCAGCACGCCCGCCGGCGTCAGGAACTGGTTGTAGACG
>CAZXBZ010000324.1:2071-4671 GCA_964639135.1 uncultured Solibacteraceae bacterium
TCGAGCCGCTCGATCTCCACCGGATACGTAATGAGCGTTTCGCCCGCCAGTTGTTCCGGCCGTACATATTCCTCGCCCGCCAGCGGGTGTCGGCGGCTCACCACCAGCACCTGCTCGTAATCGAAGACCGGTTCAAAATGCAGGCCCGGTCGGAATACCGGATCCGGCGTCACCAGCAGATCGATCTCCGTGTCGAAAAGCGCCCCAATACCGCCGAACTGGAAGCGCTGCCTCACATCCACATCCACGTCGGGCCAAGTCTCGAGATAGGGCGAAACCACCTTGAGCAGCCACTGGTAGCAGGGGTGGCACTCCATCCCGATCCGTAGCGTGCCTCGCTCCCCACGCGCGTATTCAAGCACTCGCTCCTCGGCGAGCGCGAATTGCGGCAGCACACGCTTGGCTGCTGCCAGCAGGTACGCCCCGGCTTGCGTCAGCTTCAGTCTCCGGCCGTCGCGCTCCCATACCGGCGTGCCCAGTTGTGCCTCGAGTTTCTTCATGGAATGGCTGAGCGCCGATTGCGTCAGGTGCAGCGCTTTGGCGGCCGCCGTCAGCGAGCCCTGCTTTTCCACTTCGTGAAGAATCGCCAGATGAATCCGCTCAATCATTGCATTCATGAATCATACTAATCGATCCGTGTGAAATTACCATTTTACTTCATGGAGGCTTCCATCCAGAATCGAGATAGAAGCATGGCGATTACACACAATCTGGGCTTTCCTCGAATTGGCGCGAAACGGGAATTGAAGTTCGCGCTGGAAGCTTACTGGAGCGGCAAATCCAGCCGCGAAGATCTCGAAGCGCTCGGCCTTGAGCTGCGAAAGCGACATTGGGAGGCTCAGCGGGCGCTCGATCTCGTGCCGGTCGGCGATTTCTCCTTCTACGATCACGTACTCGACATGAGCTTCACGCTCGGCAACCTGCCGGAGCGCGCCGCCGGGTTCGAAGACGCTCCGCTCGATAACCTCTTCCGCATCGCGCGCGGCCGCTCCGCGCCGGGCACGGCCGGAGAAATCTCCGCCGGTGAAATGACCAAGTGGTTCGATACGAACTACCATTACATCGTTCCCGAACTGAGCGCCGAGAGCACATTCACGCCCGACGCCTCGCGCCTCATCGCGCAATTGCGCGAGGCCAGGGCCGCCGGCGTCAAGCGTCCGAAGCCCGTCATTCTCGGGCCGGTGACTTATTTATGGCTCGCGAAAAGCTCCGATCGCGCCAGCCGGCTCTCTCTGCTTCCGCGCCTGCTGCCCGCCTACCGGCAGATCCTTGACGCACTGGCCGCCGAGGGCGCCGAGTGGGTCCAGATCGACGAGCCCGCTCTGGTCACCGAACTTCCGTCCGCGTGGCGGGCCGCGTTCCACACGGCCTACGAAGCGCTCGGCGCCGGCAAGGTGAAGCTGCTTGTCGCCACCTATTTCGGCCATCTGACGGAAAATCTCCCGCTCCTGTGCAAACTCCCCGTGGCGGGCTTCCACCTCGACGCCATCAACGGACGCGCCGATGTAGAGGAAGCCGTTCGCTGCCTCGCGCCCGGCCAGGTGCTTTCGCTCGGCGTCATTAACGGCCGCAACATCTGGAAAACCGATCTCGGCGCCGCGCTCGACTGGCTCGGGCCGATCGCCTCCGCGCTGGGCGACCGACTCTGGCTCGCGCCGTCGTGCTCGCTGCTTCACGTGCCCGTCGATCTGTCGGGCGAAGCAAAGCTCGACTCCGAAGTGAAAAGCTGGCTCGCCTTCGCCGTGCAAAAACTCGGCGAACTGGCCCTTCTCGCCAAAGCGCTCAACGAAGGCCGCCCGGCGGCCGCGGAGGCACTCGAAGCCAATCGGCGCGACGCCGCCGCCCGGCTTGCCTCGCCGCGCCTGAATAACCCCGCGGTGCGCGAGGCTCTGTCGAAAATCACTCCCGCGCTGGGCACGCGCCGGAGCCCCTACCCCGAGCGCGCCGTTCCGCAGGCCAAAATTCTTCAACTTCCGCTCTACCCGACCACCACCATCGGCTCCTTCCCGCAAACTTCGGAAATACGGCGGGTACGCAGCCAGTTCAAGAGCGGCAAGTGCGACGAGGCTTCCTACCGGGCCGCCATTGAGTCGGAAATCGCCCGAAGCATCCGGGAGCAGGAAGCCCTCGGACTCGACGTTCTGGTGCATGGCGAGGCCGAACGCAACGACATGGTCGAGTATTTTGGCGAACAGCTCGACGGCTTCGCCTTTACCCAGTACGGATGGGTGCAATCCTACGGCTCGCGCTGTGTAAAGCCGCCCATTCTCTACGGCGATATCTCACGGCCACGCGCCATGACGGTGGAATGGATCCGCTACGCGCAATCGCTCACTCAAAAGCCGGTCAAGGGAATGCTGACCGGGCCCGTCACCATCCTCAACTGGTCCTTCGTGCGCGACGATCAGCCGCGCCGCCTCACTTGCTACCAGCTTGCGCTCGCCATCCGCCAGGAAGTGCTCGATCTTGAAGCCGCCGGCGTGCCCATCATTCAGATCGACGAAGCGGCGCTCCGCGAGGGCCTGCCACTCCGCCGGTCACAGTGGAGCGAATATCTCGATTGGGCCGTGGGCGCCTTCCGCGTCGCCGCCAACGGGGTG
>CAZXBZ010000325.1:0-4655 GCA_964639135.1 uncultured Solibacteraceae bacterium
GCATTCTCGGCAGATGGCCGCCCAACCGGGTTGTTTTTCAATCCATTACGGGGCCTGGTGAGGCAGTTGCCGTTTTTGCTCCAACGACGCCGGCGCCCTATTTGTTTGATCCCGTTGTCATCACCTTGAAATACGGTGTGTACTTGGTTCCCACGGGGCGCTTCGATATTTCCAGCCGGGCAGGCGGGACTCAGACGCTCCGGATTGTCTCTAGTTCGTGCGACGATGCAATTCCGCTGATCGAAGCATCCAGCAGTACTGGCTTGATTCCGGGCCCGGCCGAAGTCAAACTTTGGCGATCACAAGCCGCCGCCCTTCCGAATGGAACGTATAACTGCCGGGTAACCATCAGCTCGGAAGAAGACACCGCCGCGGTCGCGGTCCTGCCGGTTCGTGTGGAAATCGATAAACCGCTCGTAGTCGAAAACGCCGTGGATGTTCGCGCGATTGTTGACGCGGCCGCCTACCGGCCTGTTGCCGTACCCTCCGGAGGCATCGCCACAATCTTTGGGGTACGGCTTTCCGATACAACTGAAAACGCTGCCAGTATTCCCCTTCCGATAGAGCTGGGAGGCAGCTTGGTTCGACTGGTCAATACCGCCGAGGGGACAATGACGGCCGCGCCGCTGTTCTATGTTTCTCCCACTCAGATCAACCTCCATGTGCCGTCCTCCCACCCGATAGGAGAGAGCGAGGTGCGTGTGTCGCGAGCCGGCTTCATGTCCGCAAGTTTTCCCGTGACCATCTATCCGGTCAACCCGAACTTCTTCAGCGCCAACTCAAACGGCAAGGGGGTTGCCGCTGGCCAAGCTGTACTGGTAACGCCTGAATCTTCGGTGCAAACAGTGACAGAACTTGCGAATTGTTCTCCTAATGGAGGGACATGCACGGGACGGCCGGTCGACTTCGGCGCCGCCGGCCAGGAACTCTTTCTCGTGCTCTATGGCACCGGCTTCCCCCCCGGACCCGATCTCCCCGCCGTATATATCGACGGCGAACCAGCCCCAGTGGAGTACTGCGGCCCGCAGGGTCAATACGTCGGTCTCGATCAGGTGAACATTCGCGTGCCAGCCGAACTCCGAAACACCGGCATCCGGACCATTGAGATGGAGTATAAGGGCTTCCGCTCCAACGTGGTGACGGTTCTGTTCTAACAGAAGCAAGACAGACACTGGCCGCACTCCGTCAAGCGCGGCCAGTGTCTTTCCGCCTCAACCTCAAAATCCGGAAATTCCGGGTGCATCGCCGAGCACTGCCTGTCCATATATTCAGGCCCACTCGCCTGCCTCCAGCGCCACTAAAATGAAATAAGAGCAGATAGTTATTTGCAAGGAGTTATTTAGGTGAGGATATTTTTAGCTTTTCTATTTCTGGCCATCGCCGCGTGCGTATCACCCCGCCTGGCGGTTGCGCAAAAACCGATTTCAGTGGGCCTCCGCGTGGGCGCTCCGCTAACGGATCTCATTGATTCAAAAGATTCACGTGGCGTCTTCTCCTCGACGAGCCAGCTTACCGCCGGCCCGACCGTCTCGATCAATTTCCCCGCGGGAGTGTCCGTACAAGCCGATATTCTCTACAAGCGCTTCTCTTACGGGAGACCCGCCGACTTTATCGGAGATTTCCCGGCAAGAGATACCTCTGGGAATTCGTGGGAATTCCCCGTTCTCTTGAAATGGACCGCGCGCGGCAGAATTGCGCCGTTTCTCGACGCGGGCGCCTCGTTCCGGAACTGGAGCGGGTACAGCCGGATTGGGAACTTCATCACCGGCTCGAATTCCGCTGAAATCGACACCAGCAACAATGTCGGCTTCGTCACGGGCGGGGGTTTGGCTCTCAAGCTGGGATCCCTGCGCATCGAACCCGAGATCCGATATACCCGCTGGGGCGTCAACAATTTCGCGGACGGCATGCGCAATCTCTTAAAGACGAATCGCAACCAGGCTGAAGTTCTCGTTGGCTTTTCGTTCTGACCACGATTCTCTCGCGCGGCAAGGCACAGGCAGTAATTTGAAGCAAAGTACCAGTACCGATGAAACTTGATGATCCGATTCAGCTTTCCTCACTCCGATACCCTCAAATCTCATTTATATTCAGTACGTAACGGGAAAAGGCATTACAATAATTTCCGGCGCTGGCCGTCAATTAAGAATTACCGGCTGGGACGCCGGACTCGGATTTGAAACAAAGCGTTTCCGGATTGCTCCTACAAACGAGGTTCTTTAGAGCGGGTTTCGCACCCTGGGAGGGTGTGATGTCGTTCAAGGCGTTCAGCAATCAAACCGCGCTATCTGGATACATCGCCGGCACGCGGGTAGTGAGCTTGTCTTGCCTGAATCGAGCGATGAACACTTCTCAATACAATCCGAACGCATTGGGCGGCGCCGGCGCTTCCGGCCACGAGGGAGGACCCGTAGTCCTGATCGTCGATGACGACCCGATGTCACGCGAGCTGATGAAAGACGCTCTGTCACCGCTGGAGTTTCAACTGATAACGGCCGCCGACGGACTGGAAGGTCTGCAGGTTCTTGAGAACATCCAACCAGATGTCATGCTGGTCGATATTCAGATGCCCTATATGGACGGCTTCGAATTTCTCACCCAAGTTCGCGCGATCCCCAAGCTGGCCGCCGTGCCCATCGTCGCCGTTACAGCGTACGCGATGGTGAACGACAGTTCGCGGATCCTGCAGCACGGCTTTGACCAGTATCTTTCAAAACCCGTACCCGTCAAGATCTTGCGGCAGACAGTCACACGATTATTAGGCGGCTCTCCCAGCGGCGCTTACCACTAAACCGCGGTTTACCGCTTCGCCGGTCCCTCCACCCTGGCGGAAATCTTCCGCTCGAAAGTCGGATAATGTGGAGAATGGGCCGGAGCGACACCATTAGAGTTCTCGCCATCGACGACGACCCGCTGGCTCTGGAACTGGTCCAGGATGCCCTCACTTCGGAATCCGTGGAAGTTTTCTCCGCCGGCACCGCGGCCGGCGGCTTGGCGCTCGCAAAGAGTCTTCAGCCCGAGGTAGCGATCGTAGACCTCATTCTTCCGGACGCCAACGGTCTCGACATTCTCGGCCGCATTCTCGACGCGGCGCCTCAGTGCGATGTATTGCTTCTTACCGGGAATTACTCCACGGAATCGGCTGTCGAAGCAATCCAGAAGGGCGCATCGGATTACCTCACGAAGCCAATCTCCATTCACGATCTGCGAAGCAAGATCAACGAATATGTGGATGAGGCGCGTCGCAGACTGCGGGCAACCCAGCTTGAACAGGAGGCCGCCGTCGCGAGCAGCTTTCACGGGATCATCGGCCGCAGCCCCGCGATGACCGATGTGTTTGCCCGGATCCGGCGCATTGCTCCGCACTACCGATGCGCGCTTGTGCTCGGAGAAACCGGCAGCGGCAAGGAACTGGTCGCCAAGGCCATTCACCATCTGAGCCCGGTTGCGAAAGGCCCGTTCGTCGCCTGCAACTGTTCAGCCGTGGCTGAAACATTGTTTGAGAGCGAGCTGTTCGGCCACGTGAAGGGCGCCTTCACGGGCGCCATTGCGAACAAGGCGGGCTTTTTCGAAGCCGCGAACGGAGGAACCCTGTTTCTCGATGAACTGGGCGATTTGCCGTCTTCGATGCAAACGAAGTTATTGCGGGCGATTCAGAACCAGGAAATCCGCCGGGTTGGCTCACCGGATTCCATTCGCGTGAACGCGCGCATTATCGCCGCGACGAACCGCGATCTCCGCTCGATGATGTCGGCTGGAACCTTCCGGGAGGACTTGTATTACCGGCTCGCGATGGTGGAGGTTAAGCTCCCCGCGCTGAATCACCGGGCGGATGACATCCCGCTTCTGGCGCGGCACTTCATTACCGTTTTCGCGAAGGACTACGCGAAGGAAGTCACGGGAATCACCACCAGGGCGATGGCCGTGCTCACGCGGAACTCATGGCCTGGCAACGTTCGAGAATTGGAGAATGTCATCGGGCATGCCGTGATGATGGCCGAGAGTGCGACCATCGATATCGGTGACTTTCCGCCGGAGTACGCGGAACCAGCCGCGGCGCCGGCGCCCGCCTTCCCGAGTGAAAACCTCCCGACGCTGGCGGATATCGGCAAACAATACGCCCGGCACGCGCTCGAGGTGGCACGAGGCAACAAAGTCCGTACGGCGGAGATCCTTGGGATATCTCGCGCTACCCTATACAAGCTACTGAGCGAGAAGCCGGAAGCGGCCGCCCGGCTGGATACCGGCGGAGCGGTGGATGCCGCCGCCGGAAACCTATAGTTTCGCGCTGGGTTCCTCGCCAGGCCGATAAGCCGGAAACGTGACCCGAAATTTGCTCCCTTCACCGGGCTTGCTCTCGACATCGATACCTCCGCCCTGCAGTTCCACCAGCTTCCTGGTGATTGCAAGGCCGAGCCCGCTGCCGCGCAGTTTTGGCCGGAACGTGGGATGATGCACCTGCTCGAACTCCTCGAAAATCCGTGAGAGATCCGCCGGGGCAATACCGATGCCAGTATCGTTCACCGCCGCAAAAACACTTTCCCGAGAACTTCCGAGGCTGACCTTTACCTCTCCTCCGCTCGGCGTAAACTTGATGGCATTGCTCACAAGATTCATCAAAATTTGATGCAGGCGCTCGCGATCGGCAAAGAGTA
>CAZXBZ010000326.1:0-4641 GCA_964639135.1 uncultured Solibacteraceae bacterium
GTTTACCCCGCAACAGACAACAAAACGCGACGGTGGATATCACTTCTCCCAGTCCCTGCAGGCGCCGTATTACCAGCCTTTTGAGCCCGGACGGAAAGTCGGCATGGAATTCGGCGAAACACGAGCGTCCCGCCGGCAGTCCGAGATCTGCCACATGAGACGATCGGCGATTGTAACGGAAACCGAGCGCGGATTGCGAGTGCGCGTACAGGCTGGAGAAACCGCGAATTCACCGCTGGCGGTGGAGGTTAGCCTGCCGGAAGACGCGAAGATAGAGGGCTGCACGCCACTGAGCGACGCACCACAAAGCTGGCTGCTTTCCAGCGGCTACTGCACGTATCGCACGGCAAAATTCGGTATGCGTTTTGGCCCGGGCATCGGGGAACACGAATATACAGTGATCCGCGGCGCGCAGGCGAAACTCCCCGGACAAAGCGTGTTTTTGACAGGCTTCACGCCTTTCGATCACACACTGGTTTTTGAATGGCTTTAAGACAGGGTTAACAGGCGGCCGGTCCGAGACTGGAATCACCGGTGGCTGGAAGCCGTGAAAAGCCCTTTCATTCAGATTTCCGCCGCAAATCTGGCGTTCTCGCGGCGAATGGTAATGCTTGATCTCGAATTCGCCGCATCATCCGCCGATTCGGCAACATCCGGTTCTGCGTTGCATTAGAGTGTTTGAGAGGCGGTTTCCGCGAAAATCTCGGGTTTTCGCGAAATCCCCCGGCAGGCCCACTGCGTTTGCGCACCCGTTTTTCCCGCTCCCCATCACGCCGGGGGGAGCATATTAACCGGCTATTTCCAAAGCTGACAAGACCGATCAAGAAAATCGAAGGACTAAAAACGGCGCCGGCGCGTACAATATGGGGAGTAGGGCTAGATTATCTATCACTTAAACGGGCGGAAACGGAAGTTCGCCTTCGACATTCGGATTAAAGTGGCGCCGCTAGCGCGGTTATCCGGGAAAGCCTGTTTCTTGCGGAAACGGCGGACGGAACAGCGGCCCATGTCCGAGAAGGCCCCGGCCGGCCCGTTGCATCATGGCCGCGAGTATTAGCGTCATGTTTCTGACATTTCAAGCATTTGCGTTCTTCGCATCCAGGTCGATCGCCGACCGGGTCATGACCCAGCTTTTCGACGACACCTTCGCCGGAATCCATCAGCCCGCGCTCTTCGACTATTCGCTGATGATTCCGTATTTCGCCCTGCTGGCTATCCTCTCGGTCTACGGCCTGCACCGCTTCGATATTCTGCGGCGCTATTACCGGAATAAGCACAAGCTCAACCAGCCTCCCGCCGCTGAGTTCGCCAAACTTCCCCGCGTCACCATTCAGCTCCCGCTCTACAACGAACAGTTTGTGGTGGAGCAACTGATCGAGGCGGTAAGCAAAATCGATTATCCCCACGAACTGCTCCAGGTGCAGGTGCTCGACGATTCCACGGACGAAACCACCTCGGTTTGCGCGCGCGTGGTTTCCAGGTACCAGGCGGAGGGCTTTCCGATCGAACTGCGCCACCGCGCCAACCGGCGGGGCTACAAGGCGGGTGCGCTTGAAGAAGGGCTCGATACGGCCACCGGGGAATTCGTCGCGGTCTTCGACGCCGATTTCCTCCCGCCCAGCGACTTCCTGCGCCGCACCATTCACCACTTCACCGACCCCAAGGTAGGCGTGGTGCAAACCCGCTGGGGCTACACCAATCGCGACTTCAACCTGCTGACGGAAGTGCAGGCGCTGCTGCTCGACGCCCATTTCGTGCTGGAGCACGGCTCGCGCTACGCCACGGGCGCGTTCTTCAATTTCAACGGCACGGCGGGTATTCTGCGGAAGTCGATGATCCGCGACGCGGGCGGCTGGCAGCACGATACGCTCACCGAGGATTCGGATCTCAGCTACCGGGCGCAGGTGAAGGGCTGGCGCTTCGTCTACCTGCCGGACGTGGTGTGCCCCTCCGAGCTGCCGGTGGAAATGTACAGCTTCCAGACCCAGCAGTTCCGCTGGGCCAAGGGCCTGACACAGGTATCAAAGAAGCTGCTGCCCTCGCTTTTGAAGTCCAGCGCTCCCCGGCACGCGAAGATCCACGCGGTGCTGCACCTCACGCCGAACATCTCCTACCCGATGATGATCGGTGTTTCCGCGCTCATGCTTCCGGTGATGATCGTGCGCTTCTACATGGGCTGGCTCGAGTTTCTTCTGCTGGACGTGCCCGTGATGACGGCGTGCTTCGCGTCCCTGGTCGCGTTCTATTGCTGCGCCCAGCGCGAACTGCATCCGCATAACTGGAAACGCTCGATATTCTTTATGCCCGCGCTGATGGCGGTTGGCGTCGCGCTCACCTTCATCAACACGAAAGCCGTGATAGAGGCGCTTTTCGGCGTGAGCTCGAGCTTCGTGCGCACGGCGAAATACGCCATTCAAGGCCGCGCCAAGGGCGCTCCGAAGACCGCGAAAAAGTACATCCGGCCAAGCGGCTGGCTCCCGTGGATCGAGATCGCCGCCGGCACTTACTTCGCGGGCATGATGGTGTGGGCGGTGGATTCGCTGCAGGTGCTTTGCCTGCCGTTCCTCTCCCTCTTCGTGGGAGGTTACTACTGGGCCGGCTTCACCACGCTGTTTGAAGAATACCGGGGCCAGTGGCGAGCCGCCATGGCGGCTCGTGGAGTTCCGATGAAGACGGCGCGGGCGGATTGACGTTCCAGCCGCTACTTCGATAACGTGGTTTCCTCTGGAGTATCGGTCGAGAGGGAACCACGATGCGCTCATCTTCCTCCGCGGCGGACCCTGTTTCCGCGCACTCGCGCCGCCGCTTTCTTCAGACTGCGGCCGGCCTTGGCATACTTACCGCCGCGGGAGCGGCTCCCGCCATTCAGACATCCCGAAACCGGCCTAAGCCGAATTTCGTGGTGATTTTCATGGACGACATGGGCTACGCCGATATCGGCCCCTTCGGCGCGTTCGGTTACTCAACGCCAAATCTCGACGCCATGGCCCGCCGCGGCACGCGCTTCACGGATTTCCACGCCGGCACCGCCGTTTGCAGCGCCTCTCGCGCGGCGCTGATGAGCGGCTGCTACCCGGTGCGCATCGGCATCCATGGCGCATACGGCCCGCACAGCAAGGAAGGCATTAACCCCGGCGAGACCCTGATCCCGGAGATCCTGAGAGCGGAGGGCTACGCCACGGCCTGTTACGGCAAATGGCACCTGGGGGACTCCACGCCTTTTCTGCCCACGCGCAACGGCTTCGACGAATACTTCGGCATCCCGTATTCGAACGACATGTGGCCCTACCACCCCACGGCGGGCCGTTCCTATCCCCCGTTGCCGCTGATGGAGGACGAGCGCGTCATTCAACTGATGCCGGATCAGACGCAGCTCACCACGTGGTACACCGAACGGGCGGTGGATTTCATCGAACGCCAGAAAAACCGGCCATTCTTCTGCTACGTGCCACACTCGATGGTGCATGTGCCGCTTTTTGTTTCCGAGAAGTTCCGCGGCAAAACCGGCAGTCTCTTTGGCGACGTGGTGGAGGAAGTGGATTGGAGCGTCGGCGAGATCGCTGGCGCCTTGCGCCGGCTGCGCCTCGAGGAGAACACCTTCGTGGTGTTCACCGCCGATAACGGTCCGTGGCTCTCCTATGGAGACCACGTCGGTTCCGCTCTGCCTCACCGCGAAGGCAAGGCGACGATGTGGAACGGCGGCACCGCGGAACCCTGCATCATGGAATGGCCGGGGCGGATTCCAGCGGGGAAGACATGCCGTGAACTGGCTTCGACCATCGATCTGCTGCCGACCATGGCCGCAATGGCGGGCAGCCGCGCCGTTCAGAACGGCGCGGTAAACGGCCGCAAAATCGACGGAGTTGACCTCGCGCCGCTTCTGCGAGATCCGGAAAACGCCGCCAGCCCCAGGCAGACCTTCCTCCACTACTGGACAAACCAGTTACACGCGGTCCGCAAGGGCCGGTGGAAGTTGCACTTCCCGCACAAGAGCTTCACGATCACGGAACCGGGCAAGGCCGGGAAGCCGGGCAAATCCCAGCCAACGGATGTACCGCTCTCCCTCTATGATTTGGCGAAGGACCCGGGCGAACACGATGACGTTCTTTCCTTGCATCCGGAGGTGGTCCGGGAGCTAAGCGCCCTGGGCGAGGTGGCCCGAGCGGATCTGGGCGATTCCCTCACGGGCAGAGTGGGTCCGGGAGTGCGCCCGCCTGGAAGGATCGATGCCTAGCAGCCGCGGGACGGAGCCGCCGCCCCGCGCGGATCTGGACAGCGAATTTGAGAGAATACGATGATTGCCCTCACGGGCATCCTGTTGCATGTCACAACTGATCATCCTCCTGGCCGGACTGGCGGCGGTACTCGGCTGGACTTCGTTCCGCTACCGGCGTCGATGGCTTTGCACGGAGGCGGCGATTACCGCCATCGGCCCGGTTCTCGCGAGGCAACAGAACCCCGAGGTGCTTTGCGCGCTCTGCGGTTCGGGCGATTGGCGTACCGTCCTGGCCGGCGGGCAAAACCATCCTGGCATTCACGCGAACGAGGGGCGGTGCCCCGGACGCCTGTTTTATACGGTGAGCACCCGGCAGACACTTATCGTTGACGTGCCGCTCTCGCGCTGGTTGAAATTCGGGAAAT
>CAZXBZ010000327.1:0-979 GCA_964639135.1 uncultured Solibacteraceae bacterium
GCTTCGCCCGCTTCCGCGTGGAGTTTAAGGGCGCCAAGGCCAGCCTTGGGGAAAGCACGGATATCGAGGGGCCGAGGAAACTGCAAATGCTGATTCTCGAGGCGAAAGATTCCCTGAACTATTCGCTGCGGTTTTAGAGGCGCAAGGCGGGTTCGCCTCGCAGCGCTTTGAGCAGCGCGCCGGTAAGGCCGGCTTGCGCGGCCGCGTCGAGTTCGGCCTGGTTCTTCCGCACGTAGAGTGTGTCGAAGGCGCGCTGGGCGCGCGTTTCGACGATCATCATGTCAATCTCAACGCCTTCGGCCGCCACGGCGCGGGCGATATCGTATAGCAGGCCCGGACGGTCCGGCGCGCCTAGTTCCACCATGGTGAGCGAGGGCGAGACGCCGTTGCGTACATAGACGTAAGGGTCCAGGCGGCGCGCGCTTTGTGGCCGGCGTGACGCGCCACGGCGAGGGACGACATCGGCGGCGCTATCTCCATGGCGGAGGACGCGATCCATGCGCCTCACGAGAGCATCCTGATCCGCGGGATTGAGCATGAGGGCGCGTGTGGGGTCTTCAAACTGAAAACGGAGCACCGCCACCCCTTGCGCGTTGCGGAATACATCGGCGAGGAGGATGTTCTGCGCCATGCCGGTGAGCACGCCGGTGGCCTCGGCGAAGAGCCCCGGGACGTCGTTTACCACCGCGATCAGTTCGAAGGCCCGTTCCTGGCGGCGCAAGCGCAGGGCTGCCTCGCCGCGCAGGGCGGCGAGATACAACTCATACTGCTCGCGAATCTGAGAGGGGAGAAAAATGCGCAGATAACGAATGGAGAAGCCCGCGAGGAATTCGTGCTGCCGCGCGGTAAAGCCGTCCGCGACGCCGATGCGCTCTTGCGCCACCTGATCTTCCAGCGCGACCTGCGCTACACGGTACGCGCTCCAAAGCTGATCCATACGCCATGGAGTGAGGGCTCCGGGGTAGACGCCGCGAATATC
>CAZXBZ010000327.1:989-4635 GCA_964639135.1 uncultured Solibacteraceae bacterium
GTGAGCAGCGTGAGCCGGCGCAACTGGGTGAGTGAACCCAGCCCGGCTGCAATTTCACGGCCGGTAACAGGGTCCGAGAGGTCACGGGAACTCATGGCCGTCGAGAGCAGGAGATGATGGGTCACGAGCGATAGAACCGCCTCCGCCTCCCGTCCGTTGACGCCGATTCTGGCGAGGGCTCCCGCCGCGAGATCGCGCGAGCGTTCGGAATGGCCCTGGACGCCGTCCTTCTTGCCCATATCGTGGAAGAGCAGAGCAAGAATCAGCAATGGCTGGGATTGCGTCTGTTCGGCGAGATCGAGCATTCTGGGGTCGAGGTCGTCCCGTCCGCGAGCCAGTTCGCAGAGGGCGTCAATACAAACCAGCGTGTGCTCATCGACGGTGTAACGATGGTAATAATCCCGCACCAGCAGCGAATCGATCCCGTTCCATTCAGGGAAAAGAAAGGCGAGGAATCCGGTTCGTTCCATGGCGCGAACGGCTACGTCCGCATGGGGCGTTTCGAGGACCGTCCAAAGGGCGTCCCGAAGGGTGGTACGCGGGTCTGGCACCGGTTCCGGCCGCGCGAGAAAGCGCCGAACGCGCTCGATGCTATCCCCGCCCAGTTCGACGCCATGACGCCCGGCGAAGACGAACATCCTCCATACACGGCTTTCGTCGTATTCGAGTTCGTGGGCGTTCCTTGCATACAGCCGGTTGCGGCTCACGGAGAACTCGCTGTTACTCAATCGATTCCGCCACCGCTCGATTCCGGTCATTAGCGCGGAGCTGCTGGAGTAATAGCGCTCTTCCCAGCGTTCAAGCTCCCGGTAAATCGTGCGAGCGAAGCCGTAGTGCCGCCGCGTCCATCGGGAAGCGTCGCGGCCGTGGCGGGCAAGACGCTCCAGCCACTCCTCCTGGAGGTCGAAGAGCAGCAGGTTCTGGTTGCGCTGCTCTTCAAAATGGAGGAAGCAGCGAAGAGCGGCGAAATGCGCCATTGCTTCCCGTTCAAGGGGAATCCAGCGGCCCGGTTCATTCCAGAAAGGAACTTCGCTTTTTAGCAGGGAGAGCCAGCGAAGCGAGTGCAGATCGCGCAACCCGCCGGGGCCATCCTTGATGTCGGGTTCGAGGTGGTGAATGGTGTGCTGGAAGCCGTGCCAGCGCGCGTCGATCAGATCGAAAAGCCGCGTAGCGATGCGGCCGCGCTTCTCCCGGAGCAACTGGGCGCGCGCTTTCTCGAATCGCAGCAAAAGATCTGGGGGGCCGGCAAGCGGCCGCGCGTCGAGCAGGCTGAGGTAGAACTCGGTGTCCCCGGCTTGGAGGTACGCGATCTCGCGCAGGCTTCGCACGGAGTACGACGGTTCCAGCCCAAGGTCCCAGAGCGTCTGCGTGAGAGGGCGCACCGCCGCCTGGAGCGTATCCGGAGCGACGCCATCCGGGTGTACGAAGAGCAGATCGGCGTCGGAGAAGGGGAAAAGCTCGGAACGGCCAAATCCGCCGCAAGCGAAGAGAGCGACGGAGCGGCGCGGACCTTCCAACTCCGGATCCTCACGCCCGGTTTCGTGTACGATGCGCATCACCTGGCGCTCGACCAATTGCGAGAGCGCCCGGATGCAGGCCGCGCCGTCCAGGGTCTCGTAAAATGCGTCGCGGATAGCGAGCCAGGAAGCGCTAGAGCGCGGCTTCTCCACGTTCATCATTGCGGATGCGCACAGCCTCCATGACGTCGTACACAAAGATCTTGCCGTCACCAATTCTGCCCGTCCGGGCGGAGGAGATGATAGCTTGGATGGCGTCTTCCAGCCGTTCGTCGGCGAGAACCGCCTCAATTTTTATTTTCGGCAGCAGATCCACGACATACTCCTGGCCGCGGTAAATCTCGGTGTGGCCTCTCTGTCTGCCATGTCCCTTCACCTCGGTGACCGTCATACCGGCGACGCCGAGGCGCTTGAGGGCGTTCTTTACGGCATCGAGCTTGAAAGGCTGTACGATCGCTTCAATCTTTTTCATGGTTCTCCTCAACGGAATCTCCGGATGCCGCCGCGCGGCCCGGAGGGGTCTCGCGCCTGGACGGGCTCGTTCCCGGTGATGTTGGTCTACGAATCCAAATTGTATGCTTCTTCACCGTGAGCCGTGATATCGAGACCGTCAATCTCGTGAGATTCGGATACCCGGACTCCGAGCAGAATATCGCAGACCTTGAGGATCGCGAGCGTGGCGACGGCGGCCAAAATCACGGCGAGAAGCGCGCCGAGAAGCTGGTAAACCAGTTGCATCCAGTTGCCTTCGAGCAAGCCAAGCGGCAAGTCCTTTCCGCCGGCGTCCCCGAAGATTGGATTTACCGCGGAAGTAGCAAAAACGCCGGTAAGCAGCGCGCCCAGGAAGCCACCGGCTCCATGAATCCCAAAGGCGTCCAGGGCGTCGTCGTATCCGAGCCTCTTTTTTACGATCACGACCATCAGATAGCAGAAGACGCCGGCGGGGAAGCCGATGAGCATGGAAGCCCCAGGCGTTACGAAGCCGGCGGCCGGCGTGATGGCCACGAGGCCCGCGACGGCGCCGGAGATACCTCCAAGAATGCTCGGCCGCCCGTCACGCAGCCATTCGATTGCGAGCCAGCCGAGTGTCGCCGAGGCGGCGCTGAGGTGAGTGGTTACGAATGCGCTGGCCGCTAATCCCGAGGCTCCAAGGGCGCTCCCCGCGTTGAAGCCAAACCAGCCCACCCAAAGAAGACACGCGCCTAGCAGGCTGAGCGTGAGGTTGTGGGGCTTCATGGGTTCCACCCCGTACCCCGTGCGCTTCCCCAGGTAGATCGCGCAGACCAGGGCCGATACCCCGGAGGAGATATGCACCACCGTGCCGCCCGCGAAATCGAGACACGGGATGCCGCCGGCGCCGGCCGCGTTCAGGAAACCGCCGCTGCCCCAGACCATGTGCGCCAGCGGAAAGTAGACAAATACTCCCCAGAGGACGGTGAACAGCAGCATGGCGCTGAACTTTATTCTTTCGGCGAAGGCGCCCGAGATCAGCGCCGGAGTGATGACGGCGAACATCATCTGAAACGCCATGAACGTCAGGTGCGGCAGATCGGCCGAATACGCGGGGTTGGGCGCCACGCCGACGCCCCGAAGCATCGCGAAATGGAGCCCTCCGAAAAACGGCGTGCCCGCGTCGAAGGCGATGCTGTAGCCTGCTACCGCCCACAGAATGCTCATCACGGCCATCAGCGCGAAACTGTGCATCATCGTGCTCAGCGCGTTCTTGCGCCGTACGAGGCCGCCATAGAATAGCGCGAGGCCGGGGCCCGTCATCAGCAAAACCAGGGCCGCGCTCACGAGAACCCAGGCGTTATCCGCGGAAGCCCGCGCGGCTGCCGCGGCCGATTCCACCGCGCTCAGCCGTTGTTCAATGGATAGCGCCTGCTGTGCCAGGGCCAGCGATGGAAACAGGGCCAAGGCTGCGGAAAGGGCAGCCGCGTATATTGTGTATCGTCTTCTCATGACACTTTGTTCCGTTTCGTCATGGGATTGCCAGTGATGGCAATTGTAACCCGATCCGGCAGAAATATAGATTCATAAAATTGAATGAAGCGTATCAGTTTCTTTTAGTAATGCTTATAGTAGGAAGCGATTGAGCCGGGCGTTGCGCCGGTCCGGACGGCGCTCAT
>CAZXBZ010000328.1:0-4626 GCA_964639135.1 uncultured Solibacteraceae bacterium
CCACTGCGTGGCGATGTGCTCCAACACGGTCCGAAACCCGGGCCGCCCGTAGGCGTCCTGGGGAGGGAAGTACGTGCCTCCAAAAAACGGCTTCAAGCGCGGGGTCAGGAAGACGGACATGGGCCAGCCGCCTCCGCCGGTGGTCGCCTGCACGAAGGTCATGTACACGCGGTCCACGTCCGGGCGTTCTTCGCGATCCACCTTGATCGAGACGAAGTCTCGGTTGAGGATCTCCGCGATCGCTCCATTCTCGAACGATTCGCGCTCCATCACGTGGCACCAGTGGCAGGTGGAATAACCCACCGAGAGAAAGATCGGTTTGTCCTCGGCGCGCGCTTTCGCGAATGCCTCCTCGCCCCATGGAAACCAGTCCACGGGGTTGTGAGCGTGTTGCAAGAGATACGGACTTTGTTCCTGGGCAAGCCGATTCGTGGTCATGAGAAGAGGTATAATTCCGGACTGAAAAGGTACATCATTAGCCTAGCGCGAACGGTTCGGTTTCGGCTACGATCAGGGCGGAGACCGCCATGCCCTCCACGATTCAGCCATACATTGAAGCGACACGCGATCAAACGATCGGGGAACTGAAGGAGTTCCTGCGGATCCCCTCAATCAGCGCGCAACCCGAGCGCCGGGGAGATGTGCGGACAGCGGCCGAATGGCTGCGCGGCGCGCTCGAACGCGCGGGGCTCGAGCACGCGCGGCTTATTGAGGGGGACGGACACCCGCTGGTGGCGGCCGAGTGGCTGCACGCGCCGGACAAGCCCACCGTGCTCTTTTACGGCCACTACGACGTACAGCCGCCGGACCCCCTCGAGGAATGGCATTCGCCGCCCTTCGAACCGGAGATCCGCGGCGAGGATCTCTTCGCTCGCGGCGCCGCCGACGATAAGGGGCCGACATTTCTCTGGGTAAAGGCGATCGAGGCGCTGACGGCCGCCGCCGGCCAGCCGCCGGTGAATATTCGCGTGCTCTGTGAAGGCGAGGAGGAATCGAACGGGGCGCACATCAGCCAATGGCTGACGCGACACGCCGGGGAGATCCCCTGCGATGCCGTGGTAGTTTGCGACACGGAGATGTTCGCGAAGGATTGGCCGGCCATCACGGTGGGTTTGCGTGGCATCGTGTATGTGGAGATCGCGGTTCAGGGAGCGCGCGCCGATCTGCATTCCGGCCAGTATGGCGGCGCGGCTCCCAATGCCGTGATGGCGGCGGCCGAGATCGTGACCGCGCTCAAGGATCGCGAAGGCTGTATCCGCGTCGCTAATTTCTTCGATCACGTGGAGGCTCCGAGCGACGAGGAACTCGCGCAATGGGCCGCGCTGCCGTTCAATGAAGAGGAGTACCTCGAACGAGAGATCGGATCCACCGCGCTAACGGGCGAGCCGGGCTTCTCGGTGCTCGAGCGTGTGTGGGCGAGGCCGACGCTTGAGGTGCATGGGATCCGGGGCGGGTACACGAGCGAAGGCTCAAAGACGGTAATTCCCGCGAAGGCCACGATCAAACTTTCGTGCCGGCTGGTCCCAGGGCAGGATCCTGAGGCGATTCTCCGCGATCTCGACAACTCGCTGCGGCTGGTTACGCCCGCGGGAGTTACGGCGGAACTTACCGTGCTGGGCAGCGCTCCGGCCAGCCTGATCGACTCGTCACATCCGTATTTACGGCTGGCGCTCGAAACCATGTCCGCGCACTTTCCGAACCCCGCCTCCTTCATCCGGTGCGGCGGCGCCATTCCGATTGTGGGTGAATTCCAGAATGCGCTGCACGCGCCGTGCGTTCTGTTTGGATTCGGCCTGCCGGACGATAACCTTCACGCTCCCAATGAGAAGTTCCACATGCCGAATTTCTGGCGAGGGATGGAAGTGATCGCGGATTACCTGGCGCGGATGGGCGCGTGAATCCGGCGGGATAGCCGGGCATCGCCGCGCGGCGGGGCGTTCAACGGCAAGACGGGCCAGGGGCTTCCGCCCGCCGGCCCGGTCTCGATCAGGTCTTCATTCCGCGGCTCTCAACGCAATAAACGGCCCCGGCTATCCAGGAGGATCCCACGCTCGGCGCGAACTCGCGCGGCCGGTTACGGAGCCTCCGTGGGAGTGGAGGGCGCCGGCGCCTCGGGCGCTTCTTCCACGGGTGGCTTCGGCGTGTAGTGCTCCACGATGTTCAGTTTTACGGGCTGCTCAATGAACATCGGCGTTTCACCAGCCGTGAGAATCATCAGGCTGTAGCGGCCGAACCGGACCTCATTGCCGACGAGGAATTTTATCGAGGTAGCCGTTTGTTCCGAGACCTTTAACTTGATATCGTTCTTGCCGTCGGTGAGATAGAGTTCCGCGACATTGGCTTTGCTCAGATTCTCGCCGGTTGCGATGACGGCGTCGCCACGCATGGCCTCGTCCTTGTCGACCGCCCTCATCATCGGGACTCCGGTTGCGGCAAACGCAATAGAAGGAATAACGAGGGCCAGAATTGATAGCAGAATAAAAGACCGTATCATCTTCTCCTCCTGACCCAATGCTAACGCCGCGGAGACGGAAAATCAATAAAAAAGACACTTTAGTCCTCTATTTTGCGAGACTCGCCGGCGTCTCTCGCGCGACGGACGCCCGGTCTTTGAAAATCAGTCTGTTAGGGCACGGCCCGGGGAAGACGGAGAGTCTCTCGCGGATTCGAAAAAGCCGGCCTCGAAGCGGGGATTTCCGGCGGCTAAAGCTAGCTGGAGACGCGCCGCGGAGATTCGCCGGGACGATGTTTTCGCGGGGAGAAAACCCGGCCAAAGACATCTACGACTAAAAATGTCCTGTATCCAGGTGAAAATCTTTGTATCATGACATCAAGGGCTGAAATCCGCCGCATGAGGCCATCACACTCCCGCTTTCGAGGGTTAGGAATGCCACCGTTCGAGATTCCGGAAACCTATTCAACCGGCTTCATGCATCACTCGCGCCGGGTTTGGCGCGGACCGCGCCGGCATGCCGGGGTGCATCCGCCGGAGCAAGAGAGCCGATAATGGATTTTTACCCGTTTGGCAATGGTGGACTGACGTTATCGTTGCCCATGTTCGGAGGTTTTGTATGACGGAAGAAGTAGCCCCGTCTGAATCGTTGATCCGCGTTGACGACATCGGCGGGCTGACCGCGGGACGCATGATGCCCGTGGCCGGACGGCTCGATTCAGTAGTCATCCGCTTTGCGGGCGATTCGGGCGATGGCATGCAATTGACTGGTTCTCAGTTCGCCACCACGTCGGCGCTGATCGGGAACGACATTGCGACGATGCCGGATTTCCCGGCGGAAATCCGTGCCCCCGCGGGGACTCTTCCAGGCGTCAGCGCCTTCCAGTTACAGTTTTCCTCGGGCGAGATTTTCACTCCCGGCGATGAGCCGGACGTTCTAGTGGCGATGAACGCCGCGGCGCTGAAAACAAATCTCAACAGGCTCCAGCTGAGCCGGACGATCATTGCGAATACGGACGGGTTCGACACCGGCAATCTGTCGAAATCGGGCTATACCGCGAATCCGCTCGAGGACGGCTCACTCGACGGCTACCGACTGATTCAGATCCCGCTGACGACTCTCACGCTGAAGGCTCTCGAGGACTCTCCGCTTTCGAAACCCGATAAGCAGAAGGCGAAGAATTTCTACGCTCTCGGAGTGCTTTACTGGCTCTATTCACGACCGCTCGACTCCACGGAGAAGTGGATTCAGACGAAATTCGCGAAAGCTCCCGCGCTGCTTGAGGCGAATCTTACGGCCTTGCGCGGCGGCTATGCCTATGCCGACGCCAGTGAATTGTTCGACGCCCGCTACGAGGTTCCGGCGGCCGCCCAGCTGCCGGGCCTCTACCGGAACATTAGCGGCAATAAAGCGATGGCGCTGGGCCTTTACGCGGCTTCGGTGAAATCGGGACTGCCGCTATTTCTGGGCTCGTACCCGATTACGCCCGCCTCGGATATTCTCGCCGAACTCTCGCGGCTGAAGCCCGAGGGAGTGATTACTTTTCAGGCGGAAGACGAGATCGCGGCGGTGTGCGCGGCGATTGGCGCTTCGTTCGCGGGAGCGATCGGACTCACAACGACCAGCGGGCCCGGTGTCGCCCTCAAGAGCGAAGGCATCGGCCTGGCGGTGATGACCGAGCTGCCGCTGGTGATCGTGAACGTGCAGCGCGGCGGGCCTTCCACGGGGCTGCCCACCAAGACCGAACAGGCGGACCTGCTGCAGGCGATCTGCGGGCGCAACGGCGAGTGCCCGGTGGTGGTGCTCGCGCCTCAAAGCGCCGCGGATTGCTTCGAGATTGCGTTTGAGGCGGTGCGAATCGCCGTGAAGCACATGACGCCCGTTTTTGTGCTCTCGGACGGCTATCTTGCCAATGGATCGGAGCCATGGCTGGTGCCGCTCGAGAGCGAGCTGCCGGAAATTCCCGTACGGCATCACCAGGATCCGGAGAGCTTCCAGCCATTCGTCCGGGACCCGGAGACGCTGGCGCGGCTTTGGGCGCCCGCAGGCACGCCGGGCATGGAACACCGGGTGGGCGGCTTGGAGCACAGCAACATTACCGGCAATATTTCCTACGACCCGCTGGTTCACGAGGAGATGGTGGGCATCCGCGCCGAGAAGGTGGCCCGCGTCG
>CAZXBZ010000329.1:0-4587 GCA_964639135.1 uncultured Solibacteraceae bacterium
CTCCTTTACCTTCATCACCAAGACGCCCCCGGTGCCCGTGCTGATCAAGAAAGCTCTCGGCTTGGCGAAAGGTTCCGCCGAACCGAACAAGAGCAAGGTCGGCCAGATCACCGAAGCTCAGGTGGATGAGATCGCGCGGATTAAGCTGCCCGATCTCAATAGCTTCGACCTCGATGCCGTGAAGAACAGCGTCCGCGGAACCGCGCGCAGCATGGGTGTCGACGTCATTGCCTGAAGATAGCCGGGGCGCGATCCGGACTTCGCTCTTGTAGCGCCGTGGCTGGTGTGATAACATTGGAAGGTTTGGCGATTCGCTCGCCCTTTCAGTAGTGGGCGGGTATGTCGCTCAGGCAAACCCGCAAGCTCCCAATGGGAGGCTGAGTCGCTCATGGACGAAGCCGCTCGAACCAGTGAGGAACGATGGCAAGAAAATCAGGTAAAAAATTCCAGGCCGCGGCCGCGCAAGTAGAGGATCGTGAGTATCCCCTGGCGGAGGCGATCGCGCTCGCGCAGAAAATTCGCTTCGCTAAATTCGATGAGGCGATCGAGGTGCATCTTCGTCTCGGTGTAGACCCCCGGCACGCGGACCAGATGGTGCGCGGCACCATCGTCATGCCCCACGGCCTCGGCAAGACCAAACGCGTCCTGGTGATCGCCTCCGGCGATAAGGTTCGGGAAGCGCTCGACGCCGGAGCGGACTTTGCCGGCGGCGAAGAGATCGTTACCAGGATTCAATCGGAAGGCTGGACGGATTACGATGCCGTCGTGGCCACACCCGACATGATGCGCTCCGTGGGCAAGCTGGGTAAGATTCTCGGCCCCCGGGGTTTGATGCCGAATCCCAAGACCGGGACGGTAACGGCGGATGTTGTCGCCGCGATTCAGGAAATCAAGGCCGGCAAGGTGGAGTTCCGTGTCGATAAGACGGGGATTATCCACGCGGCCGTGGGACGGGCAAGCTTTGATCACGACAAGCTGCTGGATAACGCGAACGCGCTTATCGGCGCGGTGATTCGCGCCAAACCGGCCGTGGCCAAAGGGAAGTACGTAAAGAGCGCCGCCGTTGCGACTTCAATGGGTCCCGGCGTCATGCTCGAAGTCACGGCATTCAATACCAAGCAGGTGTAGGCCGGCGCGAAAGCGGGCGACGGTCCGCGCGGAGAACCCCATGAAACGCAGAGAAGACAAGGAAAAAGATTTCGCGGCCCTGCGCAAGGAATTCGAGGCTTCGCCTGACGTGTTCCTCGGCAGCTACGAAAAGATGAAGGTGCTGCAGGATTTTAACCTGCGCAAGGCGGTTCGCGAAGCGGGCGGGCGCTATAAGGTCGTGAAGAATAACGTGGCCGAACTCGCCGCTGAAGGCACCGGCGCGGAGGCCGGCTTCAAGGGTCTGAAGGGGATGACGTCCATCGCCTACACCCATGAAGACCCCGTCGCCCTGGCGAAGGCGCTTGCAAAGTACGCGAAGGAAAATCCCGTATTCACCTTCAAAGCCGGTATCGTTGAAGGGCGAGTGGTTGACGTCGATCAGATTAAGGCGCTCGCGGACATGCCCTCGAAGGAAGAGCTGTTCTCGAAACTGCTCTACCTCATCAACGCTCCCGCCACCATGCTGGCTCGAGTGGCCAACGGCGTGGGGCGCAATCTGGCGGTTGTCGTGGATCAGGGCGTGAAGGAAGAAAAGTTCAAGTCGGCATAGGACCCGCGATTCGCAGGTAGCCGTTGCTGTTCACAAGAGATTCGATTCGATAGGAGATAAAGGGAAATGGCGGACATTCAAGCAATCGCGGAACAAATCCAGGGCCTCACACTGCTCGAAGCGGCCGATTTGGTGAAGCTTCTCGAAGAAAGGCTGGGCGTTTCGGCGGCGGCGGCTTCGGTTGCGGTAGCCGCGGGCCCCGCTGCCGCGGCGCCGGTCGCGGAAGAGCAGACCGAGTTCACGGTGGTCCTGAAGGATGGCGGCGCGAAGAAGATCGGCGTCATCAAAGTAGTGCGTGAAATCATTCCCTCCCTCGGCTTGAAGGAAGCCAAGGATCTGGTGGAGGCCGCGCCGAAGCCGGTGAAAGAGGGCATCACCAAGCAGGAAGCCGAGGAACTCAAGAAGAAGCTTGAGGAAGCGGGCGCGGCGGTCGAAATCAAGTAGCAGTTCTCGTTGGCGCGATTCTCCCATTTGCTTCCCGGAAGCAGCGGACGGACTTTATTCAGTCCGTCCGCTCCGTCCGTGGCTGGCGGTGGTTTGATATGTGTGTCGCCCGGAGGGGAACTGCATCTTGACATCATCCCGAGAGTCGCGGTATTCTACTAGACGGTCTGTGCCCCGCAGCAACAACCCTCTCCCCTGTTGTGCTTCGGCGGAAGTGTGTCTTGCGGAGCGATACCTCCGCGCGAATCCCCCTCGCGCTCGCTTCGACCTTCTCAGGCAGAGATCGTTTCGGCGCATGTCCACCAATCGTTCATTCAGTATTACTGAGACGGCTAAATCCTTGTCTTTGCGCGGCATTCCGTTCCGCGCCTGTCGCCGCTTGCCGAAGCGGCGTGTCTGACCTGTGCGTATCCGATGCGTGGCTTCGTTCCGTGGCCGGGGAATTTAGATATCCGGCCGCGATCGGCGTGACGCTCAAGAGGAGTGAAAGATGTCCCAGACCGGCCAAGAAACCCTTCGTAAGCGGTATGATTTCTCTCGCATCAAGACCACGATTCCGATCCCGAATCTGATCGAGGTTCAGAAGCGCTCCTATGAGAAATTCCTCCAGATGGACCTTCTTCCCGCGGAGCGAGACGATATCGGGCTGCAAAGCGTCTTTACTTCCGTATTTCCCATTACCGACTTCCGCGGCCTCAGCCAGTTGGATTTTGTGGATTACGCCATTGGCAATTGGGAGTGCAAGTGCGGCCATTTGAAGGGACTGCATCATCTTCGCTCCACCTGTACCCACTGTGGCGCGACCATTCGTACCGATCCGTTTCACACGGGCGACATCATCTGCTCCAAGTGCGCCACCGCCAATAAGAATGTCGTCACCTTCTGTAATCGCTGCGGTGATCCGGTCGGCCTGCAATTGAAATACGACGTGCCGGAGTGCGAAGAGCGCGGCATGACGTACGCCGCCCCTCTCAAGGTCACCATCCGGCTGACAGTCTACGACAAGGATCCCGATACCGGCGAGCGTTCCATCCGCGATATCAAGGAGCAGGAAGTCTTCTTCGGTGAAGTGCCGCTGATGACCGATAACGGCACGTTCATCATCAACGGCACGGAGCGCGTGATTGTCAGCCAGTTGCACCGTTCGCCGGGGGTCTTCTTCGAAAAATTGGTTCCCGTGGGATACCTGGGTAAGATCATCCCCTATCGCGGCAGTTGGGTGGAATTTGAATACGACGCGAAGCACCTGCTCTATGTCCGGATCGACCGCAAGCGGAAGTTCTACGGCACGGTGTTTCTCCGCGCCCTTGGTCTCAAGACCGACGAAGCCATCCTGCGCCAGTTCTACCGTTCCGAGAAGATCCGGATGGATCAGGGGCGCTATTTCTGGGCGCTCTCCGATGGTCTCGCCGGCCGCAAGCTGGGCCGCCCGGTCAGTACCGCGAAGGGGGAGCAGATTATCGCTTCCGGCAGAAAGCTGAACGTCAACTCGATTGATGATGCCCGCAACGCCGGCATCAAGGAGGTCGAGGTTGAATACGGCGATCTCGAAGGCGCGCACATGATCGCCGACGTGATCGATATGTCCACCGGCGAGGTGCTTGCCGAGGCTAACCAGGAAGTGACTGAAAAGATCCTGGCCTCCATCCTCGATGCGGGCATCGCCGAAATAGAAGTCTTCTTCCCCGAGAAGGATGATGTCGGATCCGTGATTTCGCACACCCTGCGCAAGGATCCCGTCAAGTCCGAAAGCGACGCGCTGCTTGAGATCTACCGAAAGCTGCGCCCCGGCGATCCGCCAACCCTCGATACCGCTACCCAGTTGTTCCGGGGAATGTTTTTCGATCCGCGCAAGTACGATTTCTCCCGCGTCGGACGAATGAAGTTTAATATCAAGATCCACGACGGCAGCGATTTCACCTCGCTCGATAAGCGGACCCTTGATACCGGCGATTTCTATTCCGTCATCAACTACCTTCTCAAGCTGCGCAAGGGCGTTTCCTATAGCGGCGAGGGACGGGATCGCGTGGCGATGTCGCTGAGCGTGGATGATATCGACCACCTGGGCAACCGCCGTGTCCGCGCGGTCGGTGAACTGCTTGAAAACCAGTTCCGCATTGGCCTTGTCCGGATGGAGCGCGCGATCAAGGAGAAAATGTCCGTTTACCAGGAAATGTCGACGGCCATGCCGCACGACCTGGTGAACGCGAAGCCGGTGATGGCCGCCATCCGGGAATTCTTCGGGTCGAGCCAGCTCTCGCAGTTCATGGATCAGACCAACCCGCTCTCCGAGATCACCCACAAGCGCCGCTTGTCGGCGCTTGGCCCGGGCGGTTTATCGAGGGAGCGCGCTGGCTTCGAGGTGCGCGACGTTCACGCCACGCACTACGGCCGCGTCTGCCCGATCGAGACGCCGGAAGGCCCCAACATCGGTCTGATCTCCT
>CAZXBZ010000330.1:0-4585 GCA_964639135.1 uncultured Solibacteraceae bacterium
CGTCGCGGATGGCAGCGGAGAATCCCTCGTCGCGCTGATTGACGCTCTCACCACCAACCACACATCGTTCTTCCGCGAACCGGCTCACTTTGAATTCCTCCGGGAAACTTTTTTTCCGGAGAGGAAGCATTCGCGCGACACCGGGATCTGGAGCGCGGCCTGTTCCACGGGCGAGGAACCCTACTCGATCGCCATGTGCGCCCTCGAGGAATTCGGCGCGTCCGCCCCGGCGCGCTTGCGCGTCGCCGCCACCGATATTTCCACGCGCGTGCTTGCCACGGCCGCCAGGGGTATCTACCCCGCGGAGCGCTTTGAAGGGCTGCCGGCCGCGCTGCATCGCCGCTACTGGTTACGAGGCCGGGGCGATTGGGCTGGCAGCTACCGGGCCAGAAGCGAACTGCGCTCGCTTATTGAATTTCGCCGGCTCAACCTGCTCGATCCCGTGAGCCACTCCGGCGGCTACTCGTTGATCTTCTGCCGTAACGTAATGATCTATTTCGACAAACCCACGCAACAGCGGGTGGTGGACAATCTGTTGCGCTTCCTCGAACCGGGCGGCTATTTCCTCACCGGGCACGCCGAAAGCCTTACCGGCATCAAGCATGGCCTCAAGTACGTCCAGCCTGCCGTCTACCGCAAGATCGCGACGGGTTCGGGAGATGGGGAATGGTAAGTCAGCTCACGGTGGGCGTCGGCGATTGCATGGTCACCGGAGCGATCGATTCCATTCTCACCACCTACGCGCTTGGTTCCTGCATTGCCGTGGCCATTCACGATCCGATCGCTGGCGTGGGCGGGCTGCTGCATTTCATGCTGCCGGAGTCGTCAGTGAACGCCGCCAAGGCCGCGGCGAATCCGTTCATGTTCGCCGATACCGGCATTCCGCTTCTGTTCCACTCCGCCTACCAGTTGGGGGCGGAAAAGCGCCGCCTCGTGGTGAGGGTCGCGGGCGGCGCCCAGGTGATGGATGAAGGCGGCGTATTCAACATCGGCAAGCGCAATCACGCGGCCTTGCGCAAAATTTTCTGGAGGGCGGGTGTGATGATCCACGGAGAGGAAGTCGGCGGGACGGCGTCCCGCACGGTCCGTCTGGAGGTGGCGACGGGCCGCTTTTGGATACGGGGACCGGGCGCGCCGGATCGAGAGATCACGGTATCGAACGGCAGGGGAGGGCGCTAGTGGAACCGCATGTCCTCATCGTCGACGATTCTCCCGCCATGCGCGGGTTCATCCGGCGCGTGCTGGAGCTTTCCGGCTTGAAGATCGGCCGCTGCCTTGAAGCCTCGAACGGCGAGGAGGCCCTTAAACTGCTTGCCGCAAACTGGGTGGATGCCGTCCTCACCGACATCAACATGCCTCAAATGGATGGGGAGGAATTGCTGTGCCGCATCTCCCAGGATGAAACGCTCAATACCATCCCCGTGCTCGTCGTTTCCACCGATCGCACCGAAGCCCGCATACACCGCATGCTTTCGCTCGGCGCTCGGGGTTACGTGACCAAGCCCTTTACGCCGGAGGCGCTGCGCAACGAAATTGAAAACAGCCTGGGGGTGGCCGATGGAGCCCGGTGAGATTCAAGCGGCGCTTGCCGGCGCGGTCGAGGAGGTTCTCGATACGATGTGTTTCGCCTGTGTCTTCGAGAGCGCGGCGGGGCCGGCTCCGGAAAACCCCGAGGCCGGCGGGCCCTCCGCCGCGGGAGCGGTTTTTCGGGCCGCCGTGCGTTTTGAGGGAAAGTTCTCCGGCAGCTTTTTCGTGAACATCCCCGGCCCGCTCGCCCGCGCGGTTGGCGCCGGATTTCTCGGGCGGGAAGAAGACGAAGTGTCGGAATCCGAATCCGGCGAAGTTGTCGGCGAACTCACGAATATGTTCTGCGGGTCGGTTCTTGGCCGCATGGAGGGCAGTGAACTGTTCCGTCTCACCCACCCGGAAGTGCGCAATGCCGCCGGGCCCGGTCAGCCTCGCGGAGAGAGCCGATGGTTTGATCTCGGCGATGGCGTTCTCTCCGTATCGCTTGAAATCGAGCGGGCGGCATGAGCAGGATCAAAGTGCTTATCGTCGATGATTCGGCCATCGTCCGCAAGCTGCTCGCCGATGCTCTCTCCGATGAGAACGATATAGAGGTCGTCGGCGCGGCGCCGGACCCCTTCGTCGCGCGAGACAAAATTCTCGCGCTCCAGCCGGACGTTCTCACTCTCGATATCGAAATGCCGCGCATGGATGGGCTCACCTTTCTTAAGAAGCTCATGCACTATCACCCGATGCCCGTCGTCGTCATCAGTTCACTCGGCGTCGCCGGCTGCCAGGCCACAATCGATGCGCTGCGCATCGGGGCGGTTGAGGTTCTGGCGAAGCCGGGTGGCCCCTACTCGGTGGGGGAGTTGAAGATGGATATCGCGGCCAAGATTCGCGCGGCCGCGGTGGCCCGTATTCGGAGGCCCGCGGCCGCCCCCGCGCTTCGGCCGCTCCCTCAGCCCCCGCTAGCCGTTTCCGCCGGGGCGGCGGATCATGGCCTCATTGCGATCGGCGCTTCCACCGGCGGCACCGAAGCCATTGAGAAAGTGCTCACACGGCTTCCGGCGGCGAGCCCGCCCATTGTGATCACTCAGCATATTCCGCCGGTCTTCTCGCTGGCTTTTGCCAGACGCCTGAACGAAATCTGCGCGATCGAGGTGAAGGAAGCCGAAGAGGGCGACCTCGTTATGCGCGGCCGCGCGCTCGTCGCCCCCGGCAACTACCACATGGTCCTCAAAAAGTCGCCGCGCGGCCTGCGGGTCTCCATCGAGGACGGGCCCAGAGTCTGCTATCAGCGTCCCTCGGTCGATGTCATGTTTAGTTCCGCCGCCGAAGTCGCCGGCCGCAACGCGGTGGGCGTCGTGCTCACGGGCATGGGTGCGGATGGCGCACGCGGACTCCTGAAAATGAAGGAAGCGGGCGCCCGCACCATCGCCCAGGACGAAGCCAGTTGCGTGGTCTTTGGCATGCCCAGGGAGGCCATTCGCCTCGGCGGCGCGGAGCACGTCGTTCCTCTGAACCGTATGCCGGCCGCCATCCTTGAGCAGTACAGCCGCATCGGCCGTTAAACGCGCCGTCACCCGCCCGCGCGATGTGCTCCAGCCGGCTTCGAGACGGCGCGTCCGCGAGATCCGTCCGTATTTACACGCGGGGCATTGGCCACGCGGCCCGATAGCTCTTCCGCAGCATCCGGTTCGCTTCTTCATCTCCCGGAAAGGTCTCCGTCGCCGGGTCGAACTTCACGTCCCGCCCCAGATGGTAAGAGATATTCCCCAAATGGCAGAGCGTCGTGCTCATCCGGCCGATCTCCACATCCGCGTTTGGCAGTTTCCGCGTGCGCAGGCATTCGAGGAAATTCCCTTCGTGTGAACCCCCGGTATCCGCCACTTCCATTGCGAGCGAGCGATCGGGGCGGTAAGCCCTCCAGCCGTTACCCGTCGCCACCAGCGTGCCTTCCGAACCATAAAACGCAGTTCCGGCCCACTGCCCCTCGGGCGCGCGCGATTGCGAAAAGCTCTGCAGGTCGAAGGTCAGCAGCATGTCGCCGTAATCGTAGGCGACGGTCTGAGTGTCGGGCACTTCCTTCGCGTCATGCAGCCAGTAGATCCCGCCCGTCGCGGATACACGCTTTGGCAGGCAGTTCTCGGGACCCTTGATCTTCGCGAGCGCCATCAGCGCCACATCCAGCACGTGTACGCCCTGGTTGCCCAGTTCGCTGTTTCCGTAGTCCCAGAAGAAGCGCCAGTTGTAATGGAAACGATTTGCGTTGAATGGCCGCTCCGGCGCGGGGCCGAGCCACATTTCGTAGTCGGCGCTCGCGGGCGGCGCCGAATCGGCCGGCGTGCCGATTGATTCGCGCACCTGGCTGATCCATGCCTTCATCTGGCAAATCTTGCCGAGCTTGCCCGATGCCGCGTATTCCGCCGCGCTGATGAAGTGGTGGAAACTGCGCCGCTGCGTTCCTACCTGCACGACGCGGTTGAGCTTGCGCGCGGCGTCGCGGATCAGATGCCCCTCTTCAATCGTTTGTGAGAGCGGCTTTTCCGTATAGCAATCCTTGCCCGCCGCGAGCGCCGCGAGGGTGATATGCGTGTGCCAGTGGTCCGGGGTCGCGATGATCACCGCGTCGATCGATTTATCATCCAGCACGCGGCGGAAGTCGCGCTCCTGTTTCGGCCGCGCTCCCTGCGCCTTTTCGAGGTCTGGCGATACCTTATCGAGGATGGCCTGGTCGATATCGCAGAACGTTGCGATCCGCCCGCCTTGCTGGATCATGCGCAGCGCCACGCCTCTCCCCTGGTTGCGCCCGCCGATCAGCGCTACGTTGATCCGGTCGTTCGCCCCCATCGCCTTCGGGTTCAGATTCAAGATCTGCGCGGCGGCGGCCGTGCCGGCCAGGGATTTCAGCAGTTCCCGCCGGTTCGTTGATTGTTCCATGTTGCCCGGTCTCCCAATCATTTTGTATCACCCGTACCGAGCCAGCGTTTGAGAAAGGCAAGCCCGCTCGGCAGCTCGATCTCATGCCGGCCCTCGTGCATCACCAGTTGCGCGCGGTCTCCGAGGCCGAGTTTTT
>CAZXBZ010000331.1:0-4584 GCA_964639135.1 uncultured Solibacteraceae bacterium
TCACGATAACATCGAGAGATTCCTCCGAAGCCCGCACCGTTTCGTCCGGACGGTCTGGGGATTATTCTTTCCGCCTTGAAACAGTCAGCTACACCGTGAAGGCATCCGCGAGCGGATTCTCGGATTCCATGAAAACTATCAATATCGGCGGCGAGCCTGTGAGCCAGAATTTCATTCTGACCGTGGCTCCCGTGGAATACAGTATTACCGTCACCGAAGGCCCGAGCTATGTAACGCCATCGATTAGCGCGGCGACCAAAACGCTTACCCCGCTTCGCGATATCCCCCAATCGATCACCGTGATCCCGAAGGAACTCATACGAGATCAGCTAATGAGCAGCATGGCCGACGTCGTGCAGTATGTTCCCGGCGTGATGGCGCTACAGGGTGAGAATAACCGGGACCAGCTCGTCATTCGCGGAAACAGCACCTCGGCGGACTTCTTCGTCAACGGCATTCGCGACGACATGCAGTACTTTCGGGACACCTATAACCTCGAACGCGTGGAGGCGATCAAAGGTCCGAACGCGATGATTTTCGGGCGCGGCGGCGGTGGCGGCGTGATCAACCGGGTCACCAAGGAAGCCGGATTCACGCCGCTGCGTGAAATCTCCCTGCAAGGGGGGTCTTTCTGGAACAGGCGATTCAGCGCCGATTTGGATCAGCCGATCAATGACCGTTTCGCTTTCCGCCTGAATGGCGTCTACGAGAACTCCGATAGCTTCCGCGACGATGTGAACCTCGAGCGCTACGGCGTCAGCCCCACGCTCACTTTTGCATCCACCGGTGGAACAAGAGTGACGCTCGGCTATGAGAATTTCCATGACCATCGCGTGGCCGATCGTGGCATCACGTCCTACGGGGGGCGTCCAGCGGATGTGCCGATTCAAACCTACTACGGGAATCCGCGCGACGGCCACGTCCGGCTGGGGACGAATATCGGGACTATTTCGGTGGAGCACCAGGCCGGTCCGGTAACCCTTCGTAACCGAACTCAGATCGCCGGCTACGACCGCTTCTACCAGAACCAGATGCCGCGAGCCGCCGCGGCGGACAAATCCACTGTCGACATCGGCGCGTACAACAACGCCACGCAGCGTCTGAATTTCTTCAACCAAATGGATCTTACCGGGACCACTTTCACGGGGAGTGTGCTTCACACCCTGCTGGGAGGCGCGGAGCTGGGGCGTCAATTGACCGACAATTTCCGTAATACAGGCTATTTCGGTGGCGACGCGACGTCGGTCAGCGTGCCTTTCTACAATCCCATCATCCCGATATTCGCGGACTACCGGCAAAGCCCCACCGATGCCAACAACCATCTGAAAGTAAATGTTGGCGCCGTCTACGTACAGGATCAGGTTCGGCTATCCCGCTACCTCCAATTCGTCGGGGGGCTCCGCATCGACCATTTCGACCTGCAATATTTCAACAACCGCAACTCCGACAAGCTCCGGCGGATCGATAACCTGCTCTCGCCGCGAGCCGGCGTGGTGGTGAAGCCCGCCGACACCGTATCGGTTTACGCCAACTACAGCGTGTCTTACCTGCCAAGCTCCGGCGATCAATTCTCGTCGCTCACGACCATTACCGAGCAGGTGAAGCCGGAGAAGTTCTCCAACTACGAGGCGGGCGTCAAATGGGATGTCTCCCGAAAACTTTCCCTGACGACGGCGGTATTCCGTCTGGACCGCACGAATACGCGCTCGGTGGATCCGAACGATCCAACCCGGATCATCCAGACCGGGAGCCAGCGCACGAACGGTCTCGAGATCGGCGCAACCGGCTATCTCGCCTCAAGATGGCAGATTGCCGGCGGCTACGCGTATGAGGACGCCTTTGTCACAAGCGCCACCGCTTCAGCTCTCGCCGGAGCCCAGGTGGGGCAGGTTCCGCACAGCGTATTCTCACTCTGGAATAACTTCCGGGTGCTGCCGCGGGTGGGCGTGGGTCTTGGGATCCTGAACCGCACCGATATGTTCGCGGCCATCGATAATGCCGTCGTCCTGCCGGGATATACCCGTGCGGATGCCGCGCTGTATTACTCGGTTACGGAAACGGTTCGCCTCCAGGCGAACGTTGAGAATCTCTTCGACCGTCAGTATTACGTGAACGCGAACAGCAATACGAACATTTCGCCGGGCTCTCCGCGCGCCGTGCGCTTGGGCTTGATCGCGAGATTTTAGAATTACCGCGAGGCTCTCCGGGCAGACGCGTCCCGGCCGGAGAGCTTCGCCCTCGGCCTTATTCCGCCGAAAGGCGCTCGAATTCATTAGAATCATGGTGATGGAACGCCGCGCCTTTCTCTCCCGCGCGAGCGCCGCAATTGCCGCCGGCGGCGCGCGGCCTTACGCTCAAACAACCAGTTCCACACCGAACTCCGGCGCGGCGTTAGCGACGGACTCCGCCAGCCCGAAGGCACCCATCAAAATCGGCCTCGATGTGTTCAGTGTGCGCGACCAAGGCTGGACTGATTTCGAGATACTCGACTACGCCGCGAGGCAGCGCCTCAAACACGTCCAGTTCTCCGTAACGCGCTTCTATCGGTCTCTCGCTCCCGGGCATCTCCGGCAAGTACGCGCGCGGGCCGATGATCTCGGAATCCAGCTCGAAACCGGCATGGATTCGATCTGCCCCACCTCCACCCGCTTCGCCAGGGATCTGGGGCCGGCCGGGCGGCAGCTTCTCGCCCAGTTGGAGACCGCCAAAATCGTCGGATCGCCGATTGTGCGCTGCTACATGGGCACGATGGAAGATCGCAAGACCGCCCTGCCCTTCGCGAAACATATCGAATCGATGCTGGGAGTTCTCTCGCAAGTGAAATCGCATTTCATCGACGCGGGCGTCAAGGTCTCGATCGAAAACCATGCCGGCGACTTTCAGGCGCGGCGTCTCCGCGCGGCCGTCGAGGAAGCCGGCACGGATTGGGTGGGCGTCACTTACGATTCCGGCAACCCCTGCTGGACGCTCGAGGATCCACTGGCCGCCGCCGAGACGCTTGCGCCTTATATAGCCACGGTCCACCTGAGAGATTCGTACGTCTTCGCGGATGAGAAGGGATTGCTCGTGCAATGGGTTCGTTTCGGCGAGGGGAACGTCCGGCTGGCGGAGGTGGTAAAGCGGCTCCATGCCTCCAGACCGGATCTGGTCTTCAATCTGGAAACGATCTGTACCGGGAACCGGCCGTTTCCGGTTAAGGATCCGTCGTTCTGGAAGGGATACGAAGACATCTCCGCGCGAGATTTGATGGGGCTCTATCGTTTAGCCGAGAAAGCAGCACCCCGGCCCGCTCCGCCGGTCCGCCCGAAGGACGAAATGGCGCGAGTTCAGCTCGAGGATTCCGATGCCTCCATTGCCGGACTGCGGAAGATGGCCTCCGGCCTTGGGCTGGCCGAAGCCTGAATGGATGACGCCGGCTATTCCAGGCGGGACATCCGCGACGTCCAGCGCAGATAGCGCCACATACTCGATCGCTGGCCGAGGAGAAAGCGCCAGAAGTCTCGAAACGTGAGGGATTCCGCGCTGATTCCCGAATAGGTCTCAATGCGCCAGCGAAGATAGGGGCTGGCCCAGGGGCGGAGCCGGTAGCCTTTGGTGGCGAGCCACAGAAAGCGAATCATCGGTCTCGGGCGGGATTCGGCATTCTAGTTATCCTTCCGGAACGATGCCTGGCCGCCCGGGTTCTCCCGCATCGGCAGCGGGGACGCCTCGATGGGCACCTCCGCGCTGTTCGTGGCGTAGTAGCCCGTCCGTGTGCGGACGGATAGTCCGCGGCCCTTGACGGAGACCTCGATGCGCCGGAAGGTGCCATCCATTGCCTCGTTCGTGGGCGAGTAGGCAATCACGTACTGATTCCGGATGTCGTGAGCCACGCGGTTCGCGATATCGTTTACCTCGCTCACGGCGTTCGGGAAATAGGCCTGGCCGCCGGTCGCCTTGGTGAGGGCTCCGAGCGCCCGCTCCGCTCGCTTGGCTTCCCGCCGTTCTTCCTCGTTCAGGATCCCGATCGCGTAGACCAGAACTTCCGCCTGCTGGGCGCGCTGCACGAGCTTTTCGAGAGTCATCGCGCTGGCGTTGTCGTTGCCGTCCGTGATCACGAGCAGCACCTTCTTGTCCTTGACCCCTTTCTCCCGTACGTAGTCGATGGCGGCGCTCAAAGCATCTCGCATGGCCGTGCCGCCGCGTGAATCGATCTGGGCGATGCCATCCTGCATCTTCTTGATGTCGCTGGTCATTGTGACATCCAGATACAGGTCGTCGTTGAAGTTCACCACGAAGACTTCGTCCTCGGGATTCGAGCTTTTCACAAGCGAGATGGCGGCGGCTTCCACCTGCGAGCGCTTGTCGCGCATGCTGCCGCTGTTATCGATGATAAGGCCCATGGAGACCGGCACATCCTCGCGCAGGAAGGTGCGAATCGGCTGCTCGTCCTTATCCTCGCGGACGGTAAAATCATCCTTCTTCAGGCTGGTGACCGAGTCGCCCTTCCGGTCCACCACGCTGTCGTGCAGAACGTCTAGGCGAGTATCCGTCCGGAATGTCGGGTCTTTTGCCGCCACCCTCGGCTTAGTGCTGTATAATACG
>CAZXBZ010000332.1:0-4554 GCA_964639135.1 uncultured Solibacteraceae bacterium
CCGGGGGTGGCGCCTTGACCGGGTTCCGCCGCCCTTCGAGAATAGAGTCAGCGAGGCCACGTCCTCGGCCCAGTCATGGGTAGTATGTCCGGGACGGCCCGGCATCACGAAGGGGTGTGTTTCGATGGCTTGGGTATTTCTTGGTATCGCCGGTTTGTTTGAAATCGTGTGGGCTTACTTTATGAAGCAGTCCGAGGGATTCACGAAGGCGACACCGACCGTGCTCACCCTGATTGCGATGCTGGTTAGCTTCGGCCTGCTTTCACTCTCCATGAGGTCGCTGCCGCTTGGCACGGCCTATACGGTCTGGACCGGAATCGGGGCTCTGGGAGCCTTCGCCGTTGGCGTGGCGGTGCTTGGCGAACCGTTGAGCTTCATTCGCGGCGCCGCCTTCCTGTTGATTCTCTCCGGGCTGTTCCTGATGAAGCTTTCCGATTCGTATTGAAGCATCGTCAGCGGCACGCGGCCCGCGGCGGTTCCATCGAACCGGACGGGGAGCTAATGTAAATTCCGTGCCTTCAGGTATTCGATCAGCCCCGCTGGATTATCCGTGATGATGCCGTCAACGTCGGCATCGGCCAGTTTTTGCCACTCTTCGGGCTTGTTCGCCGTCCATGCCACGACTTGCAAGCCGGCCGCGTGCGCTTCATGGACTTTCTCCGGCGTCACCACATGCAGATTGGGAGCAACCACCGGGACCCCGCCCGCTTGCTTCGCTATTGCGGGAAACGGCACGCCGTCCGTGCTGAAAAGGGCGGCACGGGGGATGCCGGGAGCCACGCGCCCGAGAATCCTCATCAGGTTGAAATCAAAGCTCTGAACGATCACCCGGGATTCCATTCCGAATTTCCGGATCTCCGCCACAAGCAATTTCACGAACTCTTCCGCGGGCGGCGTTAACTCCGGCCTATCCGTGTTGCTCTTCATCTCGACGTTGAAATGAAACGAACCGAGCGGCGCGAGTTCACGGAAGACCTCGGCGAGCGCCGGCATACGGGTTCCAGGGAGGGCTCGTTGGGCCGGAAAATCGGCGTTGGACGCCCAGCCGCAATCAAATTGCTTGATTTGCGCGAGCGTCAGTTGCCGGATTGTCCTGGAAAATCCCTCGGGAGCCTTGCAAATCGCCGGTTTGATCTCGAGGTCGTGGGAAACCACGAGCACGTTATCCTTGGTGACGCCGACATCCAGCTCAATAAGATCCGCGCCGGCCTCGATGGCGTGACGAAAGGCCGGGATCGTGTTCTCCGGCAGGACCCAGCGGGCGCCGCGATGTCCTTCCACCAGAATCCTCTTGGGCGCGGGCTGGGGCTGAGCGCCCAGGGAGACGGCGATGCAAACGATCAAACCGATCCATTTCATAACGACAGCGTATCGCGGATTGCCGGACGGGTGAAAAATGACCGGATTATCGGAATTATGGCATTTCCAGCTTGACCCCGGGCTTTTTATTTGAGTACAGTCGAAGGGTCTGAAATTTCAGAGGCCGTCACACCGTGCGACTGGGGAAAACTCCCCGGTAGTGCAACGGACGCCGCGCAGAGGACTGATGGCAGGAACTCCCACGGCAAAAAGAAAATGGTGTTTTTGGCATCTGCTCGCGATCGGGCTGATGCTTGGTTCGGCTGCCCATGCGCAACCGGCCGATGCCGTCTGGAATTCGAACTCCCCGCTGCCCTCCGAAGTCCTGCTCGCACAGAATGTACGCCCGCCGCAATTGGAAAACTCCTTCACCGATCCCCGATCCGATGCGTTTCGCCGCAGCGCGGAACACATGCGGGCCGGACGCCAGGCGCTCGACGCCGGACGCCAGGTGGATGCGCGCGTCGAGTTCGACGCCGCCGTTGAGAGCCTGATTGGCGGGAACTCGATCGATTTCTCCACGGACGCGGAAGCCAGGGAATCGCTCGAACGCCTGATACAGGACATCCATCGTATTGAATCCGCGCGCATGGATCTGGCGGATCCGTCGGAAGCGCCGGTCTATCAGCAGGCCCCTCTCGATCAGGTTCCGGAACTGACCTTTCCAATCGATCCTCAATTGAAAGCCACCGTGCTTGAGCAGGTTCTCTCAAGAAGCGGCGAGTTTCCGTTGGAGTTGAACGACACGGTACTTTCCTACGTCCGCTACTTCACATCGGAGCGCGGCTCCCGCACATTCGTCGCGGGTTACCGCCGGAGCGGGCGGTATCGCGATATGATTCTGCGCATCCTGGACGAAGAGGGTCTTCCTCGGGAGCTTCTTCATCTCGCGCAGGCGGAAAGCGGGTTTATGCCCCGCGCGGTTTCGTGGGCAGCCGCCGGCGGGTTGTGGCAATTCATCCGGGCTAGGGGGCAGGAGTACGGGTTGATGCAATCCGTGCTTACTGACGATCGTTTCGATCCGGAGAAAGCGACGCGAGCAGCGGCTCGGCATCTGCACGATCTTTACCGCCAGTTTGGCGATTGGAACCTTGCGATGGCCGCTTATAATTGCGGTCCGATGTGCGTGGAGCGCGCCGTCGAGCGAACAGGGTACGCGGATTTCTGGGAATTACGGCGCTTGAATGTCATCCCGAAAGAGACCACGAATTACGTGCCGATTGTTCAGGCGCTGGCGATCATCGCCCTGAATCCCGCCGCTTATGGGATTGAACTGCCGGAAATGGATCCTCCGCTGCGCTTCGATACCCACACACTGGAAGCGAAAACCAACCTCAACCTGGTGGCGGATTTGCTGGGAATCACCAAGGCGGAGATTCGAGACCTTAACCCCGCGGTAAAGGGCGATTTGGCGCCGGCGGGTTATCCGCTGCGCGTGCCGAAGCAGGCCGTCCCTGAATTGCTTGCCGGGCTGAACCGGGTGCCGGTGGGGAGCCGGATGGCCTGGAGAGCCCATCGTGTCGGCGCGGGCGAGACGCTGCCAGCCATCGCTCAACAATATAAGGTAGCCCCTTCGCGGATTGTCGAGGCAAACTCGCTTTCTGATTATGCTCCGCCAGCGGGCACGCCCGCCGCGGTCCCGGTGCAATCGGGCGACGTCCTTCTCATCCCGGCCGTATATTCGGTTCCAGCGGCGAAAAGTTCGAAGACGCCGAGGAAGAGTACTACGAAGAAGCGCGTCACGGCCCGCAAGAAGTCCCCCGCAAGCAAGGCGCGTGCCGCGGCTCCAGCTAAGACTACTGCCCGCAAGCCCGCCACGGCGCGAAGTAGCGCAACCGCAAGAAATGCAAAGCTTACCAAAGTCTCCAGCCCAAAGAGTTCCTCTCGTTAGCCAGGTTTCGGGATCGTTAGCGCATTCGGGAAGCCGCCAATAGTGGAATTGGGCGGCCTTGCGCCGCATACCGGCAATTGGCGGCATTGATATGCAGAAAAACCTCTTTATTTTCTAAGCACTGCGTTATGCTATTTGGTGACGGCGAACAAAACAGGAGACCTCGGCAATGTTCCGCTACCGTGCGCTGGCCTTAGAGTCCGATTGGGACGAATTTGGCTACACTGACGCCAGTGATATCGAAATCGAGTCCGAGATCCTGGAACTCGGCGACGAATACGAGGCCGCGGAGCCGGAACGGCCGCAAGCGGAGCCATTGGCGGCCCGGACCGTTTCTTCTCGCTCCGTAAGCACGGGAACGCCCGCGAAGCCGGGTTCACCCCAGCGTCCCAGCATACCCGGAAGCCGCGAGGAGAGAGCAGGATCCCCGAAGGTCGCGGCGCGGCCTGAGCCGGCGCCGTCAAAGGCGGCATCCGGACAGGCGGCTCGCAAACGAACACGGACGCCGGAACCGGCTGCTCCAGCCAAGCCGGCTGGGACCCGCGCCAGCGGCAAGGCGCCGGCAAAAGGCCGCGAAGCCAAACCGAAAGCGGCGAGCGAAACTAGCACGCTGGCCATCCCACCGCGAAAATCTCCGGGAAAAGAGCAAGCCGCGGCGAAGGCGCCTCAGCCGCGCCCGGTGCGCGCCGAGCCGCGAAAGACGGCAAGCGCCAAGCCGGCGGCTGCGCCGAAACCGGCCGTGAAGCCCGCCGTGAACGGGACGGCGAAGAGGGCTACCGGTACAACCCTTCCCGTTCGCAAGCAGCCAGCAGCCAAACCCGCCACGAAAAAGTCGGTACCCGTGGGAAAGACTCCAGCCAAGGCTGCCGCGCCTGCCCGAAAAGCTTCGCCGGCGGGCAAGGTTTCACCGGCATCCCAGGGCGCCGCCGCGCGGAAGGAAGCATCCGCGCCAGGGAAGAAAGCGCCCGCCAAAGCTGTCAAGAGCGCCGCCGCGAAACCCGTTAAAGTGGCGGCGAAGGCAGCGCCCAAGAAAACCGCCGTGCAAAAAACAGCTTCAAAACGAGCGGCGCATACCCGCCGCGGCCGCTAGGCTAACTCCGCCAATCGAGCGACTTGATCTTGCCATCCCCGGCCCGGTTTCCCCCGAATGCGTGCAGGCGGAAATCCGCGCCATCCTTGCCGAACTCCGCATGCACCCAGCCAACGGGTTCCGCGTCGTTGAAGTTGTACCCGATCGCCGGCACATTGATGAGGTGCATTCCGTTCACCACGTCGTAGTTGTACCGGTGCGAATGGCCATAAAT
>CAZXBZ010000333.1:0-4549 GCA_964639135.1 uncultured Solibacteraceae bacterium
TTCTCAAACAGGTAGCGGTCACGGTACAGTGCGCCCTTGATGGGATGATCGCTATTGCGCGTATCGAACACCACCTTGCCGTTGAGGCGCAGCGTGACAATATCGTCCCAGCCCAGGTGAATCACCGCCCGGCACGCTACCGAACTTTGGACGAAGGAGCTGAAATGCGCTCCGGCGGCATCCGTGTTGCGGTAGCCAAAGATGTAGCGCGGGTTCACCATCCCGCGCGGGTCCACGTTCACAAAATCGAACCACCGTATGCCGCTGTCGCGCCCCTGATACCCATGCTGCGGATCAGCTGGGGAGGCCAGCGCTTCTTCGCCCGTGAACTGCGGCTTCTGGCGGACGTTAGTGACATAGCCGAGCACCCACCACTTGGCCGGCGTTCCAAAGCGGTTACATAACTCTTCACTCGAAATGGCACCGCGGTCGAACTGGTGGATCGCATCGAGCAGCAGCCGCGCCTTAGCCGGTACGCCGGATTCTTTGGCCCTGAGCACTTCCTGCCACAAGCGGAGATCGATATCATCCCGCTTCAGGTCCTGCTTCTTTAATCCGTACCGGGCCTCGAGTTGGGGTGTATAGATGTACCAGACCGGGTTCGCCGAGAAGGACCAGATATAGCGTTTGGCGCCGGCCCGCAATACACGCATCTGCTCACGCAATTCGGCGATTTCGGCCTTCCACGACTGAATCGGATAGTCCTTGCCGCCCGTCTCCACCATGTGCAACGGCCAGACGCCGGGCGCCATCGTGCCGCGCCGCTTCCAGTAGCGCAGGGTCTTGGCATCCACCAGCAACGCCAGCCCAGAATCTTCCATCCGCGTCACCGCCAGATGCGTCACCGGTTCGTTCAAGGAGTAGGTAAATTCAGCGCCAAAGTGAAAACCTCCCGGAGCGTCACGCTCCGCCATTGCCTGGAGCATTCCGGTCTGGAATTCGCGCACAATAGGACGGGTGCGAATCTCACCGGGCAGCGTCCAGATCACGGCGTCTGGAAACTCATTGAGCACGGCGGCGGCGATTGCCTGGCCCTGTTTACGCGCCGCGCGGATCAGATCCGCGGCGGTGTATCCCTGGTAGGTGTAAATCGGGTTGCCCAACTCGTATCGTGGGTAGGGGTACTCGACATCAATGCAAAGCCCACGGAAGCCGAGTGTCCGCGCCACCCGGCTAAGCGCGGCGTATTCGGCCGCCATTGTTTCGGTGTACTGCCGGGAAAGCAACGTTTCCGCTGAAGGCCAGGCAGCCTTTTCTCCGAACGCTACCGTAAGAAAGTTTTCCCCTGCGCCGGCGCGGCGCAGAGCGGCGATGTTGCTTCTGGCTTTCGCCAACCAATCGGCGTTCTCCGGGTGGCTGCCTTCAAAGCGGACGCGAGCGTTCTCCCAGGTGCCAACCGAGTAGAAGAAACCGTCATACATCTTCTTAATTTCGGAAGCGTGATCGTCGACGTAGCCGTTTGGCGACATCGAGTAGCCGATCATCGAGGGACCGGCGGCGAAGCCGAACCCGGTGACGGAAAAAAGGAGGACCACTAAACAAGTTCGCATGGCAATAGATCGCTGTCTGCGACATCCTCCGATGGCAGCTTGACGAAAGTCAAGCGGCCCTGCCGGTACCGCCGGAGGTTAGAATGGGCGGGTACTCGAGAGGCCGGCTTATGCCACGATGGCTGTTACTCACCATGATGACCACGCTCCTCTGGGGCGTGTGGGGATTCGAGGCTAAGCTCGTTGTTGACCGCGCCACACCGTTCGCCGCCCAGGTAATGTTCACCGCCGGCATGTTGATGCTGGGCGCTGCAGTGCTGTTCTCGCGCGACCGCTATAGGGGTGTCAACCGTGCCAGGGGTGTCTTCTATGCAGTGCTCACCGGTATTCTGGGCGGCGTTGGCAACGTTTTCTTCCTGATCGCGCTACAAAACGGCAAGGCATCCATCATCGTGCCGCTCACATCGCTTGCGCCGGTGGTGACGGTGCTGGTGGGCGTCACCGTGATGCGCGAAAAGGTAAGCCGCTATCAGGTGGCAGGGCTGGGGCTGGCACTGGTGGCCATTTTTCTGTTGAGCTTATGAACTCCTGGTTAGCTCTCTCCATTCTGGCGCGGGTGTGCTGGGGTATCACCGGTAATACACAGAAAATCAGCACCAACTATGTATCCACCCAACTTTCGTTCATCGCCTTCTCGCTGGCGTTCGTTCCCGTAGGCGTGGCGGCGCTGCTGCTTCTCCCCGAGGGCGTCCATGCCACCCGTCTGGTGTGGGCGCTCGGCATTCTCAGCGGCATCCTGAACGGACTCGGGGCGCTGACTTCGTTTGCGGCCTTCTCGGCGGGAGCCAAGTCGTCAGTCGCGGTTCCAGTGATGTACCTCGCGCCGCTGATTACAGTGCTGATGGCGCGGCTGTTTCTTCACGAGCAGATCTCGGTTGCGCAGTGGGCCGGCATCTTTCTGGCGCCGGTCTCAGCCTGGCTGCTCTCGATGGAAAGCAACTGACATTCAGTGCCCGATGATGCTCATGCCGCCGTCCACCACCAGAGACGCGCCAGTGATCCATGATGAGGCCGGCGAACAAAGAAACAGTACCGCATCGGCGATATCCCGCGGCGTGCCGATCCGGCCCAGCGGATGGAAGCGCATGACTTCCTTCATGGTCGCCTCGGGGTCTTCCAGCTCCTCCAGCCACTGATCCATCATCGGTGTATCGATATACCCCGGGCAGATGGAATTGGCGCGAATGCCATCGCGGCCATGATCGATTGCCAGCGTGCGCGTCATTGAGACGATGGCGCCTTTGCTCGCATCGTAAGCAGCGCAGGTCCCGTAAGAGACATTGGCGTGTACGGAGGCGATGTTGACGATCGCCCCGCCGCCGCGAGCCCGCATCAGGGGAATCCCATGCTTGGCGCAGAGAAAGCAACCGCGTAGGTTGACGTTCATGGTGCGGTCCCAGGACCCGGTACTCAACTGGTCCACTGTGCCATAGAGTTCAATACCGGCGTTGTTCACCAGGCAGTCGAGGCCGCCCAACTCCTTCGCCGCCATCTCCATCGCCGCGCGGACGTCATCCTCGATCGACACATCGCCCTCGATAGCCAGCACTCTTCCCTTTGACGAGAGTTCACCTGCGACGGCCTTTGCTGCTGTGCCGTTGATATCGAATACCGCCACCGCGGCCCCGGCCTCCACCAACCTTTGTGCGATTCCCTTCCCGATCCCGGAACCCGCTCCCGTGACGAGCGCCACTTTCTCATCAAGCCGCATGTTCAAGAGTATAAGCGGACACCATGTTGGCCGGCCCGGGCGGTCCTCATCGGGATACCGTAAAATCTGATTTGCGCCGGAGAGGAGATCGCGCGTTGAACCAGTGGACGTTTCTCACCAATCATGCTCATATCCTGCTCGCCATTTCGCAGGATTCCGGAATTCGAATGAAGGACGCCGCTTTGAAAGCCGGCATCACGGAGCGCGCCGCGCAACGGATCCTCGCCGATTTATTGGAGGCCGGTTACGTTACGCGGGAAAAGGCCGGCCGGCGCAACCAGTATCGGATTCACCCCGAGCTTGGATTGCGTCATCCGCTGACCAACCACCAACCGGCCAGCATGCTGCTGGCCCTGGGCGCGGCGCCCGAAAAGCCTCCGGCGAAAAAGCGGCGCCGGCGCCTGGCCGTCAAACGCTCCACCCGGCGTTCATAGTACATTCCGATAGATGCCTGTTTCTCTCAGCGGTCAATCGGTAATTGTTGCGGGAGCCTCCAGCGGAATCGGCCGCGCCACGGCGGCGCTGCTGGCCCGCGCTGGATGCCGCGTCATGGCTTCGGCACGGCGCGCCGGGCGCCTGGAGCAACTTAGAGATGAACTAGCCAGGGAAGGGCGCGATATCGGCATTTTCGCCGCCGATGCCGGCGACTGCGCGGCCATGGAGGCGCTGGCAGCAGCCACCGTGGAACGCTTCGGCCGCATCGACATTCTGGTGTACGCCACCGGAAACAACGTTCCGGACCGCTCCCTTGAGCGGCTTACGCCAAAAATCTGGGACTGGATGGTCTCGGTCAACCTCAGTGGGGCTTACTATCTCACGCAAGCCGTAATTCCCGGCATGCGCGCCCAGGGCGGTGGCCACCTGCTCTACGTCTCGTCGATATCGTCGAAAAAGCCCGACGTCTCCGGCGCCGCCTACCAGGCGTCCAAGCGCGGCCTCAACGCGCTGGCCCACGCCATCCGCATCGAGGAGCGGCAAAAAGGGATCCGCACCACGGTCATCAATCCCGGCCTGGTGGACACTGAGATACTCGACAAACGCCCCGTCCGGCCAGACCCCGAACTGCTGGCCAAGGCCCTGCAGCCCGAAGATGTGGCCGAAGTGATCCTGGACATGCTGCAGTTGCACCCGCGGGCAGTAGTCACCGACCTCGATCTGATGCCCACCTGGATCGAGTAGCCCTCATCGGCCCAGCGGCTCGAATCGCGCGCTGAAGTGGCGCAGAAAGGGCGGCTCCCAGGTGATCTTCAGCCCGCGAAGCTGCTCCTTGCGCGCGTTCACTTCGAGA
>CAZXBZ010000334.1:0-4545 GCA_964639135.1 uncultured Solibacteraceae bacterium
CTCGATGTTCAGCACGCCAGTTTCGGAGGCCATAATTACAAGGTCGTCGTGCGTGACGTAATACCGCGCCGGACGCAAGCCGTTACGGTCGAGCGTGGCCCCGATTACCGTGCCGTCGGTGAAGGCCACGGCCGCCGGTCCGTCCCACGGCTCCATCAGGGAGGCATGGAATTCATAGAACGCCTTGCGGCCGTCATCCATTGTGGTGTCGGCGTCCCACGCCTCGGGAATCAGCATCGCCATCACATGGGGCAGATCGCGGCCGGCGAGGGTCAGCAATTCCACAGTGTTATCGAGTCCCGCGGAATCGCTTCCGCCCGGCGTGACGATCGGGTAGAGCTTGCCGAGATCATCACCGAAGAGGCGGCTTTCAAGCACGCTCTGCCGCGCGGCCATCCAGGCTTCGTTGCCGCGAATGGTGTTGATCTCGCCGTTGTGGCAAATGTAACGGAAAGGGTGCGCGAGATCCCACGTCGGGAAGGTGTTTGTCGAAAAGCGCTGATGCACCATGCAGAGCGCGCTTACGAAGCTGGGGTCGTTCAAGTCCTGATAGAACTCACGGATCCGTGGCGCCAGCAGCAGACCCTTGTAAACGATCGTCCGCGTCGAAAACGAAGGAATATAAAAGAACGCACGGCTTTCGATTTCAGACTGCGCAACCTTGTTCCCCGCGACACGCCGCGCAACGTAGAGTTTTCGCTCAAGCGCCATCCGGTCAACGTCCGCCCGGGCTTTTACAAAAATCTGCGCGATGAACGGCTGCGTGGCGCGGGCGAGGCGTCCAATGGCGTCCGGATTCATCGCGCAGGAGCGCCACCCCAGCAGTTCCAGCCCCTCGGCGGCTACGGCCTTTTCAAGAATCGCCTCGCAGCGCAGCCTGTCGTATGGATCCGCCGGCAGAAAAACCATTCCCACGCCATACTGGCCTTCAGGCGGCAGCGTAAAGCCGAGCCCGTGCGCTTCCTTCACGAAGAACGCATGCGGGATCTGCGTCAGCAGGCCCGCGCCGTCCCCCGTCTCCGGGTCGCACCCGCAGGCGCCGCGATGCGCCAGATTCACCAGAATCTCAACGCCTTTGTCGATGATGGCGTGCGAGCGCTCGCCCTTGAGATGAGCCACAAAGCCCAATCCGCAAGCGTCCTTTTCGAAAGTTGGCAGGTAGAGGCCTTGAGGCTCCGGCAGCCAGGGGGAAGGTTTATGATGGCTCATAGTCTTGAAGAAGTTCCGCGCCCCGAAGCGCGGAAATTTATGACCCAGAATACCTCCCATTGGCAGAATTAGTCAATACGGTATTGAGAATGACATAATATAAGGTGATCTACTGTTATGCCGATTCGTGTCGATAGCGAGCACCTCCGGCTGTTTCGCGATATCGTTCTGCACAAGAGCATCAGCCGCGGCGCCAGAGCGAATGGCATCAGCCAATCCGCCGCCAGCCAGCATCTGCAGGAACTCGAACGCCGGCTCGGCGGCATATTGCTCGACCGCTCGACGCGCCCCTTCACCGTGACGGAGATTGGCGAGCGGTACCTCAAGCTTTGCCAGGAGGTTATCCATCGCTGCGAAAGCTTCGACGCCGAACTGGAACAATTGAAAAATGAGGTGAGCGGTGTCGTCCGGGTAGCGGCCATCTACTCCGTGGGCCTCACGACGATGTCCGACGTGGAACAGGTGTTCCGAGGCCGCTTCCCCGCGGCCTCGCTGGAGGTGACCTACCTGCGGCCCGAACGCGTTTACGAGGCCGTGGAGAACGAAACCTGCGATGTCGGGCTGCTCAGCTACCCGGAGGCCACGCGAGACTTGGAGGTGCGCCCGTGGCTGAACGAAACAATGGTGCTGGGCGCCGCGCCGGATCACCCGATGGCGCGCAAGCCGAGCATCGCCGCCAATGAGATGAACGGCGCGCCGTTCATCGGCTTCGACCGCGATCTTCCCATCCGGCTACACATTGACCGCTTCCTGCGGGAGCGGAAGGTACACGTACGGCGCGTCATGACCTTCGACAACATTCAGATGATCAAGGAAGCGCTGGTGCTCGGCCGCGGCGTGGCCATTCTGCCCTTGCGAATGATGCGGGCCGAAATCGAGGACGGACGGCTGCGCGCCATTTCCATCGAGGGAGATCCGCTCGTCCGGCCTCTCGGCATCATCCACCTGCGCAAGCGCCGCCTCAGCCGTGTCGCGGAGCAGTTTTGCGAGCTGCTTCGCAAGGAGTTCAGCAGCGGCGGAATGGGCGTAACGTCCAGCGAAACCGCCGCCACTCACTGAAAAGCCGCGGACGTCCGAATCTTACTCCGCTTGCGCGAGGCGCAGGCGTAACTCGTCACTCAGCTCATAGAGCCGGTCTTCGGCGTTCTGAATTTTCACGGGGCCGCCGGATGCTTTTGCCTCGGCGAGCCGCTGGCGCGCCTTCTCCACTTCGCGGCGAAGCCGCTCGGTTTCACGCGCTTCCACCTCCGCTTTCGCGGGAGCCGCCCGCTTTGAGGCGGCCGCGCGCGGCGGGCGTGTTTCCGCAGCGGATGGCTTGAGCGGAGCCGCCGGAGGGGGCGCCGCGGCACGGGCGGAAGGCGCGGCACTCCTGGCACTGGTCCGCGCCCTGCCCTTCTTCGCGGGCTTCGGATTCGCGGGAAATTTCACCGTGTGCGCGAAATCCTCGTCAAGATCCCGCTGCACCTGTTGCGCCTCGCGCACGAGTTCGTGAAAACGCTCGATGAGCAGGTTTCGCGCCCGTTCCCGCAGCGCCGCGCCCTCTTCCTTCCAGCGGCGATAGCTCTCAAGCACATCTTTCGGATTCTGTTGCTTTAGATCGGCCATACAAGCTGAGTATTCCGAGCCCAGGCGGTTTTCGCAAGTTCGCACCCTCTGGCTTCACACGCTTCACTCGAAACGCGCCTTACTCCATCAAACCTCGAAATCCATCGAGAGTGAATGTATCACCGCGCACGAATTCCATGACTTTCCGTTCTCTCGCGCGGATCTCCTCCACGCGTGCCTGGATCGATTCGAGAGGCGCATCGGGCACCGTGATCAATCCATTTTCGTCTCCATGCAGAAGCGTGCCGGGCGGCACCTCCATGCCGAGAATCTGTACCGGCAAACCACTGCGCACGATGCGGAAGTTTCCATGGCTGGCCACCGCGCCCCGCGCGAAGTACTTGAAGCCCAGCGCCCTCACCTCGGGAATGTCGCGCACCGCGCAGTCGCTCACCAGACCCACCGCGCCCAGCCGGGTAAAGAAGGTGGCCATCACCTCTCCACAGTGCGCCGCGTAATCGGCATAGCCTCCGATCTCCTGCAGCACCACCACGGCCGGCTTCGGACTCGCTTCCACCAGACGGTAGAGATCGAGAAAACCGCCCATATCGAGCGCTTCCGTCTTCGATATCGTCTCTACCTGCGCCGTTACCGCGTAACCGCACAAGCGGCCAAGTTCCGGAAACAGGCAGCGCAACTGAAGAGGAGCGAAACCCTCCCGGTTCGGCCTCGTTTGTAACAATTCGATGGCGTTCACGAGCGTCGGCGTATCCACCGTGCTCAGATAGGCCACACGTACATCTTCGAATTCCCTTGTCATATCAATCGCTTCCAGCGCTAGTTCTTGAGGCGGTCTCCGCCCCGTGTCAGCCATTCCAGATCGAACACCGCGAGAGCCAGCGACTCCACGCGGAAAGAGTCCGCGCCCGGCTTTCCGCGTTCGTAAAGCACATAAATGCTTCCGTCGCGGCTGGCCGCGATGTCGGCATAACCGCTCCAGCCCGGCTCCACGACCCGCTTAACCGCCCAGGACTCGCCTTCATCGTAGCTAAGTTGAACCGTGAGGTTCTTGCGATCCCGGCCGCTGCCGGGTGTGCCTCCGCCTGGTCTCGAGGAGACCAGGTTATCCGGATTCACAAACAGCAGACGGTTCACGCGGCCATCCCCCGCGCCACTCAGCCGCGCGAGAGCGCCGAAACAGACCGGCTCGGCAAGTTCTTCCTGGAAGCGCGGTTCACTCCAGCGCGCCGCGCCGTCCGGGCTGATGCTCACCAGCCGCCGGTGAGCCTTCGATTCCGTGCGCGCGTTCAGCATCACACGACCGCTGGCGAGTTCCGCCACCGTGGCCTCGCTCGGGTTCACCCACTCGCTGGTATTTGGTATGACAATCTCTCCGGCATGCCAGGTGACGCCCTCATTGTCGCTATAGATGGTGGAAGCCACCGAAGGCCGGTGTCCATTGCCGCCCGTTCCCAAGGAAAGCCAGACCGGCACGATCAACCGTCCATTCTTCCTTTGAATGCCGTGCCCCGGACCGGTAGCGATCACCTTCCACGGATACCGAGGCCGGAACTCCTCAAAGGCGCTCGTAATCTCCACGGGCGTCGAAAAGGTGCGCCCATCATCCAGGCTGCGCATATAAAACGCCCGCATGTATTCAAGGCAGAACAGAAAATGGACGACGCCGGATCGCTGGCCGGCAATCGCAACGGGATTGTTATAGGTAACGGCTTCGACGGCGGCCGGCCTTCGCGTTGGCGCTACCGGGTTCTTCGCTTTCTCGCCAGGCAC
>CAZXBZ010000335.1:0-4531 GCA_964639135.1 uncultured Solibacteraceae bacterium
CGTCGCCGGGCGGCGGCATCGCGGCTCAGTCCGGCGAGAGTGGTTTGATACGCCTCTAGAACAAATTGAACGTTGTCATGGAGGGCATCTTCGGGAAAAGCGGCGGCGTCCGGTTTTCCTGAAGCTGGCCCCATGCCTTTTTTCCGCTTGGCCGCGAGTTGGTTCCACATGACGCCGCATTCCTTCGATATCTGGAAGGTTCGGAGCGTTTCAGAACCCGGGCCAAATCCCCGTACACGCGCAACATCAGCCACCGGACCGGCCTCCGCCGAGGCTTCCGGCGCGCCTGGAAGCCGCTCCGCGAGGGAATCCGCGCGGCTTCCGTGATACGCTGGCGATTGCGGCCGCTTGTTTTACCTGGCGGTTCTCCGCTTCGTCCATGGCGTCTCTCAACATATCTTCCCAACTGATGAGCGGTTCGGAGATGGACCGCACGATTGTACGTTTAGCCCACGAAATTCTGGAACGGACCACGGATATTCACTCGCTGGTGCTTGTGGGAATCCGCCGCCGCGGCGTGCCGCTGGCGGAAAGGCTGGCGCGGAAAATCACCGAGCTCGAGAAAATCGACGTTCCCGTGGGCATCCTCGATATCACGATGTACCGCGACGATCTCTCCCAGGTGGGCCACGAGGCTCTGGTGAACGAGACCGAGATCCATTTTTCGATCGTGGGAAAAGACGTTCTGCTCGTCGACGATGTACTCTACACCGGCCGGACGGTGCGCGCGGCGATGGACGCTCTGTTCGCGCTCGGACGGCCCGCGCGGGTGCAATTGCTCGCCTTGATCGACCGGGGCCACCGGGAACTGCCCATCGAAGCGCGCTATACCGGCCGCACGATCACGACGACCCCGCGGCAGATGGTGGAAGTAAAATTCCACGAGACCGACGGAACGGACAGGGTGCTGCTGGCCGAGCGGGGAGGGGCTTGATGATGAGCGGCCTGCTTGGGATAGAACCGCTCGAGCGCGGCGACGTGGAGGAGATTCTCTCAAGATCCATCCAATTCCAGAACCCGCGGAAGGAAGCGGCGCCACGCTCGGAAGCGCTGCGGGGCAAGCTGGTGGTAAACGCGTTTTTCGAGAATTCCACGCGCACCCGCGTCAGCTTCGAGATCGCGGCCAAACGGCTGGGAGCGGATATCGTCACCATCACAACGTCGGGTTCGAGCGTCTCGAAAGGCGAATCGCTGGTGGATACGCTGAACACGCTCGGAGCCATGCGGCCGCACGCCATCGTGATGCGCCACGCGGCCTCGGGCGCGCCGCAGTTTCTGGCAAGGCACCTTGCGGCGCCGATTATCAACGCGGGGGATGGAGCGCACGAGCACCCGACGCAGGCGCTGCTTGACGCGCGCACCATTCTGGACCACCGCGAGAGCCTCGAAAACCTGCGGGTGGCCATCATCGGCGACATCGCCCACAGCCGCGTGGCCCGCTCGAATGTTTATTTGCTCTCAAAATTCGGCGCGGATATCGTGCTGTGCGGCCCGACGCCGCTGCTGCCGGAAACGATGTGCGACATCGCGCCGGGCGTGCGCATCGAGCGCGATGTGCCGCGGGCAATCTCGGGCGCCGATGTGATTATGATGCTGAGGGTGCAACTCGAACGGCAGCACGAATCGAATTTCTCGGCCACGGAATACTTTCAGTTTTACGGACTCCGGCTGGAGCATCTCGCTCTCGCCAAGGAGAACGTGCTCGTGATGCACCCCGGCCCCATTAACAGGGGCCGGGAGATCGCCTCCGAAGTGGCGGACAGCACGCGCTCGGTCATTCTCAATCAGGTGGAGAATGGCGTAGCCGTCCGGATGGCGGTGCTCGAGCGTTACTCGCTCTAGGGCCTGGGCCGGCACGCGCGGCGCGCGGAAAGCGAACGGGAAGAGGATGTCTTCACTGGTAATTGAAAACGGACGGGTAGTGAACCCCGCCACGGGCTTCGACACCGTCGCGAACGTCTACGTGGAAGATCGAACGGTGACGTCGATCGGCGACGCGCCGCCGTCGTTCCCCGCCGGCGCCGAACGAATCGACGCCACCGGGCGAGTGGTGGCCCCGGGGTTCGTGGATCTGCACGCCCACTTGAGGGAGCCCGGTTTCGACCACGTGGAATCGATTGAAACCGGATGCCTCGCGGCGGCGGCGGGCGGCTTCACAACCGTCTGCTGCCTGCCCGATACACGGCCGGTAAACGATAACGCGGCCATCACGCGCTATATCATCGAGCGGGCTCGCGCCGCCGCCGTGCGCGTGAAACCCATCGGCGCGATCTCAAAGGGGATGGCCAACGAAGAGGTGGCGGCGATCGGCACCATGCGGGAAGCCGGCGCGGTGGCGATCAGCGACGACGGCAACCCCGTGATGAACGCCCGCCTGATGCGCCGGGCGATGCAACTGGCGCGCGATTTCGGGATGCCCGTGATGACGGATTGCGAAGACCAGCATCTGGCCGGCGGCGGCGTCGTTCACGAAGGGGTGCCTTCCACGCGCATGGGGCTGCGGGGCATACCGGCGCTTGCCGAGGACGTCATCACACTGCGCAACCTGCAACTGGCGCGCGAAACCGGGGCGCGCCTGCACATCTCGCACCTCTCCACCGCGCGAAGCCTCGACTGGGTGAAGAACGCGCGCGCCGAGGGCGTGGCCATTACGTGCGAAGTTTCTCCGCACCACCTGGCCCTTACCGACGAAATGCTGCAATACGACGGCAATTACAAGGTGAAACCGCCGCTTCGCCCGGAGGCGGACCGGGATGCGCTGCGGCGCGGGATTGCCGACGGCACCATCGACGCCATCGCCACGGACCACCAACCACACGCGGGCAGTGACAAGATGCAGGAGTTCGACCGGTGTCCGTTCGGGATTATCGGTTTCGAAACAGCGTTCGCGCTCGCGCTCGAAGCTTTGTATCACAACGGCCTTGTCCCTCTGACGCGCTTGCTCTCGCTGTTCACCATCGGCCCGGCAAACGCGCTCGGCCTGGCGTGCGGGCGGCTGGAGGCGGGCGGCCGGGCGGACCTGGTGCTGCTCGATCTTGAAAGCTGGTGGCAATACGACGTGAACCAGAGCCTTTCGAAGAGCAGGAACACACCGTTTCACGGGCGCTACTTCCAAGGCCGCGTGACCATGACGGTAGTGGATGGGAGAACCGTCTGGCCGCTCCCCTAGCGCCGCCGCGGGAAACGGCATTCGGCGGCACACGTCCGCCAAGACGGGCGAGCAGGCCGGAGACGGCTGGAATCGGACGCGTGCCCGGCGCTCGAAGGCCGGCAAAATTCAGCGCGGGAGGAGAATCGCGTGGGCAGCAGAGTAGTTGATTTCGGCGGCCCGGCCAGGAGCGGCCCCGGCTGGGGAGCTTCGATCATCGCCGTGCTGATCGTCCTGCTATTTTCCGCGCGGGGGATCGCGGGATTCATCATTGAATGGGCCTGGTGGAAGCAGCTTGGCCAGACTTCGACGTTCGTCGCCATGCTCAGCTACGGTTCCCTGCCCGTACTCGGCGGCGGCGTGCTGGCGTTTCTCACGCTTTGGATCGTACACGCCCGGGCGCTGAAATACGCCGGCACGGGATTACGGCGGCACCGTTCCTACGGCCTGGCCTCCTCGCTCGCACTGCTTGTGGTCTCTGGAATACTGGCCGCCACCACCATCGATTCCTGGACGATTGTACGCTTCGCGGGCAGCCTCGGATCTTCCGGCGGCGATAGCACGTGGCTGGATCCGGTCTACTCCAAACCGCTCTCGTTCTATTTGTTCGTTCTTCCATTCGTCCTGGCCGTCCGGAATTATGTGATGGCCTTGCTGATCGTCAGCGGGCTGGTGTTCTGGTTTTCCGCGCGGATCTGGCAGGCGATCGAGACCGCGCCGCACCTGGGCGAGAAGGTTGTGCTCGAAGAACTCTTCCAGCTCTCGACCGCCCTCGAATCGAAATTTCTGCGCGGCCTCGGAGCGCTCGTGCTGGCGGGAATGGCGGCGAACGCATGGCTCGGCCGCTACGCCATGCTGTGGACCAATCACGACTTCATGGTGGGCATGGATTGGGTGGATCTGCACATCCGGCTGCCGCTGGCATGGCTGCTGGTGGCGGGCTGCCTGGCGGCATCTCTACTGATGATTGCCGGAAAGTACCGCTGGGCGGCCGGCGTCCTTGTCCTCTACGCGCTTAATGCCTTTGTTCCCGGGATCGTGGGAGCAATCTACGTCCGGCCGAACGAGATCGCCATCGAACGGCCCTACATCAAACGGCACATCGAGGCGACGCGCGACGCCTACGGCCTCAACGCGCGGACCGTGGAGCTCGATTTCAAGGTAGAGCCCGGCGAAAAGATTGACTTCTCCGCGCACGAGGCCACCCTCAGCAATGTGCGGCTCTGGGACTGGCGCGCGTTTCACGACACGGTAACCCAGATCCAGGCGCTGCGCCCCTACTACGTCTTCAGCGACACGGACGTGGATCGCTACGTGATCGACGGCAAGCTGCGGCAGGTGATGCTCTCGCCCCGTGAACTAGACGTCACCCAATTGCGCGAC
>CAZXBZ010000336.1:0-4464 GCA_964639135.1 uncultured Solibacteraceae bacterium
CCAACGCCCGCAGTTCCCTCACCGAACTCTCCCGCATCGAGAACAACCACCGCCGCAACCTCGCCTACTGGGAATCCCGCCTGGAGCAGCTTCTCCGGGATCGCAAGCGGGCCCTCGAACCGCCGGCTCCCAGCATCGTGACCGCAAGTCCCAGCCAGGCACCAAAAACCGGCCAGGCCGCGCCCGGTCCGTCCCCGCCTGAAGACAGCCCACAAGCCCGCGCAACGGGAAATCAACAATATCCAGGGAAAATGCGGGAAACGAACCCACTTCTTCGCCCCAAGGCAAAAACAAGATTTCAAGGACATGCACACCGCTTCTTCCAATTCCTAAGCGATGGAATCCAAACGGAAAAACGCTCCAAGCCAGTTGTCCTGGCAGGTCAAGCGGCAACAGCATCTCCTGATGCTAGGCGGATTGGGAAGGTAATCGGCACCGAATTGCAGCTCTGCCCGGCATATCCGCCATCATCGGTACACTGAAGAGTGTTGGTGTCCGCCGCGACCATTGTGAGCAGCTCCGCGGCTGCCGGTTGAAGGGGCGGAGAGCACCTTTACGAACACAGAGGGAGGCCTTTCCGTGGCAAATAAGAAGATTATCGCCGTGCTCGGCGCAACGGGCGCGCAGGGCGGCGGTTTGGTTCGCGCCATTCAGGCCGACGAAGCCGGTGAATTTCAGGCGCGCGCCATCACGCGCAATCCAGGTTCGGAGAAGGCTCGGGCGCTCGCGGCGCTGGGCGCGGAAGTGGTCACGGCGGACACCGATGATGAAGCGAGCCTGCGCGCGGCCTTTGACGGGGCATGGGGTGCCTTCTGTGTCACCTTCTATTGGGAGCACCTCTCGCCGGAGAAGGAGATCGCACAGGTTGCCACGCTGGCCCGCGTCGCGAAAGCGGCGAGTCTCAAGCACGTAGTTTGGTCCACGCTCGAGGATTCTCGGAAATGGATTCCCCTCGACGACCCGCGCATGCCGACTCTTTTCGGCAAATACAAGGTGCCGCACTTCGACGCAAAAGGGGAATCGGACCATTTCTTCACTGACGCCCATGTGCCTGTCACCTTCCTGCTGGCGTCCTTCTACTGGGAGAACTTCATCAGCTCCGGGCTTCGGCGCGGTTCGGACCGTGTGCCCGAACTCACTTTTCCGCTCGGAAAGGAAACGCTGGCATCGATCGCCACCGAGGATATCGGCCGCTGCGCCTATGGCATTTTTAAGAACTCGCCGCACTGGATCGGCAAGACCGCGGGCCTCGCGGGGGAACATCTCACCATGGCGGAGATGGCGGCGATTTTTGCGGAAGTCCTTGGCGAGGAGGTGCGCTACAACGACATCCCACCCGAGGTCTTCCGGAGCTTTCCAATCCCCGGCGCGGATGACCTGGGGAATATGTTCCAGTTCTACCGGGATTTCAGCGCTCATTTCCGCGAGTCCCGGCCTCTCGCGGTGGCTCGCGCGCTGAACCCGAAGATGCAGAGCTTCCGGGAGTGGCTGCGTGCCAATATCAAACGCATTCCCATCACATAAGTGCGGTGTAACGGGATAGCGCAAGCAGGCGCCTGATCTCGGCATTGATCCCCGAGGATCTCTCCAGCGAAGCTATTGCCGCCGGTATCTGGATGCGATCGATCGGCGATCACTCTCTTTACCTGGCGCAAGGGGATCGCCCACGGATGGCGCTTCAATCGCATCACCGAAGGCTTTCACAACAAGATGGAAACCATCAGCAGGCAGGCCCATAGCTTCCACACCAAAATGGAGGTCATGCAGCGGCAAGCCCATGGCTTCCGCAACTTCAACAACTACAGACTGAGAGTTAGAGTATTGTGTTGTTGATGGAGTCGGGGCAGGTCTGCCCCCATTAATGGCGTAGAGCCGAGCCGTAAAGCCTTGGCCCAGAACCGGAGAAAGAAATGGTCGGGGCGAGAGGATTTGAACCTCCGGCCTCCTGGTCCCGAATCGGGCGAGAGTGTTTATATGTGTCTATTTTTCAATCACTTACAAAGCTATAGACGCCCATAAACACCCTGAAACTGATATGGATGGCTACCACTGTGGCTACCAGAAACCGACAGCCGCACCGAAACATTTCACCGCAAGAATGGTTTTTCTACGCCGTGATGCTCGGACGCCGCCAGGGGCCCCGAATCATCACAGATCGACGCCAGCGGCCCGCGCCGCCACATCCAGCAGCCGCAACCGCAGCCGCACGGTTGCCAGTTCATCCACCGGCGCGATTGCGCGATTGCGAGCCTCAACGGAAGTAGTGGGGTAAGCGGGAAACGCCACCGGCGAGACTTCATACAATCGGAGTCTCGTTAGTGTTCGAATCGTGGTGTCGCCCTCGCGTGACCAGGCCTCGCCATCGTCTTCGACGCGAAACCCGATGGACATTTGAGTGACATCGCCGCGCCGGATAGACTCCAGCATCCCGCGAACCTGCTCTGTGTCCGGCGGAAGGATTTCGACAAAGAGGCCGCGCTCATCCTCCCGAACCTTGAGCGTTCCCGCCGTCGTGCGACCCAGGACGATATTGGTGTCGTGATTCCACAGCGCCCGGACATCGCCATTGAGAGAATCCCGGAAGGCCCCAGGAGCAATACGCTCCCGGAGCCCGCCGAAGTCTTCGGACAGTTCATTGAACCGCGCCGCGTAGCCGGTTAGCTTGCGAATGGTCCCTGACGATTCCGCCCTCAGCTCGCACGTCGCGAATGTGCGTTGCTCGATGGCCGAGACTACCATACCGCGCCCCCAGGACCGTCCCCGAGAGTCGGGCACGGCGCGTCCGCATCCAGATCGATCCCGCGCCTCTCGGCGTCGCGTTCATCCTCAAGCGCCGCTTCGATGGAGCGTTCGAGTCGTGCGATTTCTCCCGCGCGTTCCTCTGCCGGATCATCATGCAGGTATGGCCGCTTCGCCCGCAATGGCGAGTTCAGCAGCTCACCAAGCCGTTCGATCATATCCAGAGTTGACTGCATGGCTATCGAGCCTCCGTCGTAACGAAAGGTGACAGCGCCGCCGCGCCCTTGAAAGGCGTCACGCTCGAGCCCCAAAGCGGAGCGCCATCGACGCGATAGACCGCCCGGAAAGCGCTCTGATGCGTTGAAAACGCCACGTGAATCGACTGCGCCGTCTGGACGCCGGAACGATCCACCAACGCATACTGCGACAGATCCGCCAGGATCACATCGCCCGGAGTGCCGACCGATTCAGCCTGCTCAATGAAGGCGATCGGCTGGCCCAGCAACGTGCGCTGAGGAGCGTTTGCGCCGTTCATATTTGACAGAAGAATCGGTACCTCGCCGACCGTGCTCGTGAGCATCCCGGGCAGCGTTGAGGAGTGCGCCAGGAAGATCGCGTTTCCAATAGAGCCGGGCCAAAGCTGCGAAAGCATCTTTGTGGCGTTCGAGAAAGTGAACCCACCCGTCTGAGCGGATTCCTTATTCACGGTCACCAACGAGCCGGAATTCAGAATGCCCGTGGGCATACCAGCGCCGCCGCGTAAGACCGCATCTTCCAGCCTGAAACGAATCTCAGACACGAACGCATCGAGCATCAGTTGACCGACCGTATCCGCCGAATCCTCCAAAAGTTCAGCGGACACGTAGCCGAGCGCCGCCAGCTTTCTCAGCGTCAAAGTCAGTCGGCCAAGCGAGGGCTGGCTGGGCGTAATCGACGCAGCCTCCGAGGTCCAGGCAGCGGTCACGCCGCCCCAGCGCGAGCCGGTGGCACGGCTCTTTTCATCGACCAGCGGAACCGTCAGGGAATTGGAGCCAGGCCCGAGAGTGAAACGCCGACAGCGGCTGAGGATCGGAGACTCGCCATAAACCCGGCGCAGGATTTCGCGCTCGAACTGCGTTCCAATCGCGAAACCGCCATCCGCGCCAATACCTTCATTCATCGACCGAAGAAGCCGAGAGTCAACCTCCCCGCCGGGCGTTTGCGCGACCGCCACCGCTCGCAGAAAACGGCCAAACGAATGGGCCGTCGCGTTGTCCGGACCCCAGGGCGCATTCACGCGCCGATCCTCGCCAGCGCGAACGGAAATGCCATCCGGCACCGTCAACGCGCCAGGGTCAACAGCATCCATTCTTTTCGCCAACGACGCCGAAGAGATCGCACTTTCAGCCTTGCCTAGAAGACCGTCGATGTCTCTTTGCTCCGCTGCCGTCAGACTTCGGTTCTCCGAAGAGGCTTTCTGTAGAATGTTTTCCGCCGTCCGCTTGTACGTAGTCGCAAGCGCCTCGACGCTTTGCAGATATCCCATGATTTGAACTCCAGGTTTTCGATTTTCTGAAGGGAGATTGGACGCACCCCTCCGCGCCGCCGTGGTGATGGCAGCACGGGAACCGAACAGCAATCGCCTGAGCGCTGCCAGTTGCCTGTGCGATGCGTCCGACCGATCCAGCCTTGGACCGTTGGCCACATCCACCGAGAAGCCGCCCCGCGCCAGCGGGAAGGAGTGCA
>CAZXBZ010000337.1:0-4380 GCA_964639135.1 uncultured Solibacteraceae bacterium
GAAGACCCGCTGCCGCGGTGGAACTTACACTCCACGAGTTTGCTGCGCGCGCGGACCGAAATCCCGATCGCCGTTCACATTTCCCTGCCCTACCTGGAAATGGGACAGACGGCGCACGACGCGCTTGCCGCCATTCGCGAGGATGCCTGTGACTATTTCAATTTCAACGGCGGCATCTGGCCCTGCAAGCAACTGTTCGACCTGGCGGACCTCCATGGCATACCTTACTGGCACGGCAGCGAAGTGGACTTGGGCATTCTGGAAGCGGCGTACATTCACAAAAGCGCTTCCGGACGCCATGCGGAATTACCCGCGGATATCTTCGGCCGCCTGGTGCGGGAACATGATTTGTTGACGGAGCCGCTGCGGATTCGGGACGGGTACGCCGGCGTGCCCTCGGGCCCTGGCCTGGGCGTTGCGCTCGATCTGGACGCGCTCGATCATTACCGGATTTCGTCCTGGAGCGCGGAGGCCGCGGAGTAATGGCGGCGTGCCGCCAGCCGGCCAGGCGCACGAGAAACCACCCCGCCAGACAGCGAAGGAGGATGGAATGGCAAAGACGCTAGGAGCCGCGATTTTAGGCACGGGGGATGTGACGGCCGGGCACATCACGGCCTACAAGAGGAATCCCCATACGGAGGTTCGCGCGATCCTGAGCCGGGATCGCGCGAGGGCCGAAGCCAAGGCCCGCGAGCACGGTCTCGCAAACTGCCGTGCTTACACGGATTTGAATGAGTTGCTGCTCGCGGACGATATCGACGTGGTTTCGATCTGTACGCCGCATCACCTGCACGTGGAGCAGGGCGTGGCCTGCGCGCAGGCTCGCAAGCACATGATCGTCGAAAAACCGATTGCGCTCGACCTGCCGGGCTTGAGACGCCTGAGCGCCGCCGTGAAGGAATACGGCGTGCGCACGGTGGTGAGTTTTGTACTGCGCTGGAACCCCCTGTTCGAAACCATCCGGGCCATTCTCGCCGACGGCATGCTTGGCGACCTGTTTCACGGCGAGGTGGATTATCTGCACGCCATTCCCCCGAGCCTGCCACTCTTTCCCTGGGTCAGCACGAAGGCCGAGGGAGGCAACGCGCTGCTCGTGGGCGGGTGCCACGCCGTGGATGCACTGCGCTGGTTCCTCGCGAAGGAAGCGGTGGAAGTGTTCGGCTACGCCAACTTCAGCAAGGGAAATCCGTACGGCTACGAATACGAACCGAACAGCGTAACCCTGGTGAAGTTCGCCGACGGAACCATGGGCAAGGTGGCCACCTCGCTTGAATACACGGCGCCTTACACCTTTCCGATTGTCCTGATGGGCAACGGCGGAACCATCCGCGATAACCGGCTTTTCACCAAGCGCTGGCCCGGCCAGACGGATTGGGCATCTATTCCAACAATTCTCCCGGATAGCGGCGCGGTAACGCATCACCCGTTCAATGCGGAGATCGATCACTTTGTCGAATGTATTCTGAACGGCGCGGAGAGCCATGCGAATGTCGCCGATGCCGTAAAGACGCATGAAATCTGCCTCGCGAGCGAACAATCGAAACTCGAGGGAAGACCAGTGAGGTTGCCTCTGCCATGAGATCCGCCCGAATTTTTGCTCTGCTGATGATCGCGATTGCCGCGGTTCACGGAGAGGATATCCGCCTTGGCCTGGTCGGCACGGATACGTCGCACGTAACGGCGTTCGCGGCGATGCTGAACGACCTGGCATCACCCGGGCACGTACCCGGAGCGCGCATCGTCGCCGCGTACAAGGGAGGGTCCCCGGACAACGCCACAAGTGCGAAGTACGTGGATCAGTACACGGAGGAGTTGCGGACGAAGTGGGGCGTGGAGATCGTTCCAAGCATCGCCGGCTTGTGCGGAAAGACGGACGGCATCCTGCTCACCAGCGTGGACGGGAGGCCGCATCTCGAGGAGGCCCGGCAAATCTTCAAATGCGGCAAGCCGGTGTGGATCGACAAGCCTCTCGCCGCCACTCTGGAAGACGCCCGCGAGATCGCCCGCCTCGCGAAGGCAGCCAGCGTGAAGTGGTGGACCAGTTCGAGCCTCCGGTTCGCGGACGTCGTCACGAAATTGCAAGGACCCGGCATTACGGGAGCGCTGACCTGGGGGCCGGGGCCTTTCGAAGAGCATCATCACCTGGATCTCTCGTGGTACGCTATTCACCCCATTGAGATGCTCTATACGTTGATGGGGCCGGGATGCGTGGAGGTGACGCGAACCTACACGGAGAATGCGGACGTGATCGTGGGCCGCTGGCGGGATGGCCGGCTCGGAAGCGTCCGGGCTCTGCGGCCATACGGCAGCTACGGCGCGGTGGTATTCCGGGGAAGAGAGTCCGTGCAAAGCGACCCGAAGGCGGCGGTGGATTATCGCCCGATGGTGGTGGAGATTGTGAAGTTTTTCCAGACGGGCGAAGTCCCCGTGCCTGTCGAGGAGAGCCTGGAGATATTCGCCTTTATGGACGCGGCCTTGCGGAGCAAGCAGGCCGGCGGCGCGCCGCAAACGCTGCGTTAGGCCCGCCATGCAATCTTCACACCCCGCGGCTCGATATTGAGGAGTGTTATGCCTGAATGGAAATCAGACTCGGAAATGCTTTCGCTCATCCGGCGGCATCTGTATAGCGCCGTGGTCGGTGACATCTGTGACGCAATCGGCTTCCGGAAGCAATACCTGGATGCGGCCCTCGCGCCGATCGATCGCGGCGGCAAGGCGATTCTGGCCGGCAGGGCCCTGACCGTGGTGGAGCAGGATACCGACACGGTGGAGGACGAAGCGAACCCCTGGGGATTGATGCTCGAAGCTCTCGACAGCCTCGGCACGGATGAGATTTACGTATGCTCTGGTGCTACCGGATCCTATGCCCTGTTTGGCGAACTCATGGCGACGGCCGCACGGAACCGGGGCGCGGTGGGAGCGATTTGCAATGGGTACGTGCGCGACACACACCAACTGGTGGAAATGGGATTTCCCGTATTCTGCCGGGGGACCTACGGATGCGACCAGCGCGGCCGCGGAACGGTGACGAGCTACGGCGGAACGCTGCGCATCGGCGATATCGACTTGCGGCGCGGAGAACTGCTGGTGGGAGATATCGACGGCGTCGTGGTGGTGCCCCTCGAAGCCGAGGAGGAAGTGATTACCAAGGCTCTCGCCAAGGCGCGCACCGAATCCGTGGTGCGGATTGCCTTGTCGCAAGGGATGCCGGCCGCCGAGGCCTTCCGGCGGTATGGCGTGTTGTAAAACCGTGAGAGAGAGCGTTGGACGCCGCGGGATAGGAGTGCAAAATGAATGCCGGAAAACTACCCCATGACAGCCGCCGCGGAGGGCTGCTGCTAGGCCGCGGAACGTTTCTGGCGGGACTGGCCACGATCCTTTTGAGCACGCCCGGCCGGAGCGCCGGCCTGGATTTTCACGCCGCGGAAAACGGAGAATTTTCTTTCGATACCGGGGTTTTAAGAGGCACGCTCCGGGGCGAGGGGAGATCGGCCGGCGCGGTACCGGTGACGCACGTCCCCACGGGCGTGACCCTCGCGAGCAGCATGGGATTGCTTGGAATTTACCGGGTATTCTCCGCTGGAAAACGCTACACGAAGGGAATGTGGTACGAGCCAAGCGAGGCCCGCGCCCTGCCGGATGGCTCTGTCGCCGTTGAATGGCCGGCGAGCGGCGAGAGGCCGTATGCGCTGAACGCACACTACCAGTGGGCTGCTCCCGAAGCTCTGGATCTTACGATTACGGCCACGGCACGGCGGGCAATGGCGGGCTTCGAGGTGTTCCTTGCCTCCTACTTCAGCAAGGGCTTCAACCGGTCACGGGTGCTGGCCGGCGGCGGGCGATTTCTGGATGCCGATGAGGCGAGCGGCCACTGGCAGATGTTTCCGCGCGATCGGGACGCGATCCGCCTCATTCAGGACGGCAGGTGGACGATTCCGCCCAACCCGGTGGATTGGGCGATCCGTCCGGAATTCGAGCAGCCGCTGGCGTACCGGCAAGACGTTCCAAACGGGCTTTGCGCCGTAGTGATGGCGTCGAAGCAAAGCTGCTTCGCTGTCTCCACGCCCTACGACGCGGATACTCACTACGCTCTCTACCTCTCGCTGTTTGGTCAGGATTTACGGGAGGGCGAGAGTGCGCAAGCGAGGGTAAGGCTGGCCATACTGCGCGATGCCGGCGAAGAAGCGGTTCGCGCGGCGTATTCAACATTCCTGGCCGCAGCCGCCAAATAGGCGGGAGCCGGACATACCGGCGAAGCGAAGGCCACCCTCTCCCTCTCCCTCTCCCTTTCCCTCTCCCTTTCCCTCTCGCCATCCGCAACCGTCCTTAAGCTTTCAGATCGATCACCACCCTGCCGCCTGCCTCCTCCCAGAGCGAGGC
>CAZXBZ010000338.1:0-4365 GCA_964639135.1 uncultured Solibacteraceae bacterium
CGCGTCCGCGGAGATCGACGTAGAGAATTTCGTCCTTATCCGGAAGCTCCTTGAGTTCGCCGAGCAGGGTCTGGTAGCCGAGAACGGCCTCCATATCCGCGCGCTCCCCGCCGTAGAGGTCTTCAATGATCCGGCGTTCCAGATAGGTGGTGACGCCTTCGTTCAGCCAGAAATCGCGCCAGGTGGCGTTGGTTACCAAATTGCCGCTCCAGGAGTGGGCCAGTTCATGTGCCACGAGACTCACCAGGCTCTTGTCGCCCGCGATAACGGTAGGCGTGGCGAAGGTAAGATTCGGGTTCTCCATGCCGCCGAACGGAAAGCTCGGCGGCAGCACCAGCAAATCATAGCGTCCCCACCGGTAGGGGCCGAAGCGCGCCTCCGTCGCCTCAATCATCTTTTCGGTATCCGCGAATTCGCGAGCGGCCGCCGGCAGCACGGAAGGTTCCGCGTAAACGGCCGTGCGGCCTTCATGGCCGCCTTGAGGGTCGAGATTCGCCGCGGCGAGGTTGCCCGCGGCCAGACCGATCAGATAACTCGGGATGGGATGCGGTTGCTCAAAGACGTACTCCCGAACCTCGCCGGCCGGCGTTTTTTTCAATTCCCCCGTGGCGAAGGGGTCCATATTCGCGCTCATCACCGCGCGCAGCGGCGCGGGCACGCGGATTCGCGCGCGATAGGTGACACGGATGCCTGGGGAATCTTGAAGCGGAATCCAACTGCGCGCCTGAATGGCTTGCGATTGCGAAAAAAGAAACGGGTGCTCCTTGCCCGCGGTCTGCGCGGGATCCAGCCACTGCAGGGCGGCCGCGCCCGGCGATGTCTCATAGGTCACGCGAACCGCGCGGGCGCCGGGCGGGATTTCAATGCGAAGCGGCGCGCCGAGAACGGGGTCGTTCACGCCAAGGCTGAACTTCGCCTCGCTCCAGTTGCCGCCGCCGTCACCCCACTCAGCCTTCTCAATGTGCAGATCCCGTGTGTCGAGAAGGATGGCGGACGCCTGGGAGGCCGGGCCGGGCACGATTTCAAGCACCGCCGTGCCTCGCAGCGCCTTGCGGCTGAAATCGGCATCGAGGTCCAGGGAAACGGATGTGGCCCTCCACTCAGCGGGCCTGGCATAAGAGTGAAAATCAGTTTCGGACGAGGGGTTATCGAGCGGAAACATGGGACCTTTCGGGGAGCAGCCATGGAGGCACAAACCGAAAATGGCGGCGAGAATCACGACCAGAATGAAGTGCAATTTCAGGCAGGCGGCGCGCATTCGGAAGCTCCTCTACTCCGTGAGACACAATCAGGGCGCGGATCGTGACCAGGCGGCGCATGCTGGACGCCGCGCCACGCTCCGGCGGATCATCGCTCGTAATCACCGGACTTGCCGCCCGATTTCGAGACGAGATAGATCTCGCGAATTTCGATTGCCTTCGACGCCGCTTTCGTCATGTCGTAGAGGGTAAGCGCCGCGACGGCCGCCGCGGTGAGCGCCTCCATCTCGACGCCTGTCTCGGCGACGGTGCGCGCCTCGGTTTCAACGGTGAGACCGCCCGCTTCCTCGCGGATCTTCACATCCACGTAGCTGAGCGGCAGCGGATGACAGAGCGGAATCAATTCAGAGGTCCGCTTGGCGCCCTGGATCCCCGCGATTCGCGCGACCTCGACGGGGTTCCCCTTCTTGTTCGAGGGGAGGGCCACCAGCACCGCCTCCGGCATCGCCACGAAGGCGTGCGCCCGGGCGATCCGCACGGTCGCTCCCTTTCCGGAGACGTCCACCATGCGGGCAGTGCCGGATTCATCGAAATGCGAAAGAGTGCCCATGGAGTTACGCGGATACCGATTTCAAAAGCACCGAGATCCAATCCCCCGCTTCGTAGGCGCCTTGCTCGGCCTCCACCACCATAAAACAATCGCAGCGCGCCATCGCGGCGACATCGGACGATCCCTTCCAGGCCATCGGGGTAACACTCTGGCCATCCGACTCCAGCTTGGCCGGCAGAAAGCGGGTGAATCCCGGTTTCTCCCGAAGCGCGCGGGTGAGCCGGGCCTTGAGGAGAGGCAAGCGCGGGGAGGGCAGCCCTGAAAGCAGTTCCACCGCGGTGCGCGAGAAAATCTCAAAGGTAATCATGGTGGACCCGGGATTGCCGGGGTGTCCGCAGAAAAAGCGGTCTTTCAGATGGCCAAATACATAAGGCTGGCCTGGGCGGATCGCCACGCGGGTGATGTAGAATTCCGCGCCCATTTCCGCCAGCACCGTCTCGACAAGATCGTACTTGCCGGCGGAAACGCCGCCCGTGAAGAAGATGAGGTCGGACTTCAGCGCCTCTCCGATACTCGCGTGAAGAGCTTCCTTGGTATCCGGGACGATGGGAAAGATCTTCGGTTCGCCGCCGGATTTGCGGACCTGGGCGGCGAGGGTCCAGGCATTGCTGTTGCGCACCTGTGTTTCGGAGGGCGTCGCGTCGATACCAACGACTTCATCGCCGGTGCTCAGAATGGCCACCGTGGGACGCCGGAAGACATGCACATTCGACCGCCCCACGGTGGCAAGAAGCGCCACCTCGGCGAAGCCCAGGCGATGCCCAGGGTGGAGCACGATTTCGCCGCGCTTCATCTCCAGGCCTTTTCTGACGATATTCTGCCCGGCCGCGACGCTCTTCAACAAATGCACGAGGCGGCCTTCGCGGCGGGTATGCTCCACCATGATCACGGCATCCGCGCCATGCGGAACCGGCGCGCCCGTCATAATCTCGACGGCCTGGCCCTGGCCCACTTCGAGATGCGCCGCCTCGCCCGCGCGGATTTCACCCGCCACATCGAGAGGCCCCGGAAGATCTTCGGTGCGGATGGCGAAACCATCCTTCAGGCTTTTATCGACGGGGGGGTAATGACGATCCCCCGCCACCGCCTCGGCGAGGACCCGGCCGGAACATTCGGCGAGTGGAACGGATTCCACGCGAGGGACCGGTGATGCCGCGAGAATACGGCTGACAATCATCTGTCTCGCCTGGAAGAAGGGTATCGCCGTCGGTGGCATTGGAGTCACTGGCCTCATTGTATGATGCCCGGGCATGATTCCGGGCATCACGGGCGGGCAATGGCCTTCAAGAACCCGTCGTCAGGCGGAAATTGACCCAGTCTCCCTGGGCGGAATGGTAGATCTGAACAATGCGCGGCATCCGCTCGAACGCGGCCCGGATCGCTGCCGCTTCGCCGGCGAGGATCCCGCTAAGAATCAGTGTTCCGCCGGGCTCGAGAGCGCCCAGAAGCGGCTCAAGAAGGTTGAGGATGAGGGTGGCGTTGAGATTGGCGAGAATCACCGGAAAACGATGCACCCGCACGGCGTTGATTGAGCCCTGGAAAAGCTTCGGGGAGATAGCCAGACCGGCGAGATAGGCGCGAGCCGCCTCAATGGCCACCGGATCGAGATCGCAACCCACGAGAGCGGCCGCGCCGAGCCGTTCCGCCGCCGCCAGCAGGATACCGCTGCCCGTGCCGACGTCGAGCACGCGCAAGTCTTCGACGGATACGGTCTCGAGAGCCCGCAGCGCCAGTTGCGTCGTCTCGTGCAAGCCGCTTCCAAAGCCCTGGCCCGCGGGCATCCGGAGCAGGATGCGCCCCTCTGGGGCCACCGCGCCATCATCCCATTCGGGCGCCAGAAAGAAGCGTTCTCCCACTTCGAGGGAATTCCAGAACCGCCGGGAGTGGGCCACCCAATCGCGGGAATCGGCTGCCGAAACCGAGGAAGCTAGCGCGGGGAAGCGGGCGGAGATTCGGCCCGCCTCGACGGCGTCGCGCACGAAAATATCGAGGCGTACCTGGGCGTCCGGAAGGTCGTTCTCGTGGATGCCCTCGATATCGTATTCGGAAAGCTCACCCAGAATCAGGCCGCTTTCCGCCGCGGATGCCGTGAGCGAGAGGATCACCATGCCTTTGAGTATGAGGCACGAGCGCGCCGGGCCGCGAGCACCGCTCCCGATGGAGCCGCCTAATTGATCCGGACCAGGGTGCCGGTAATCGTCACGCCCGAGGCGTCCAGCACGATCTTGCCGCTGCCGGCCTTGATGGTGATCTGCACGCCGGCCTCGATCGTCATCGTGGTTCCGGCCTTAAGGTTGTACGACGTTCCGGCCTCTTCCTTCATCGAACCATCCGCCTTGGTCTCGATGTTGCCCTGGACGGTCGTCTTATCGTTCTTCTTGATCTTGGTTTCACGCCCTCCGGTCTGGACATCGGTGGAGCGATCTCCCTTCTCGATGGTGAGACTATCGTTCCCCTTTTGGATCGTCGTGTTACGGTCGTTCTCGACGATCGAGTTCATGTCCTTTTCGGCATGAATGTATAGCTCCTCGGAGCCCTTGAGATCCTCGAACCGGA
>CAZXBZ010000339.1:0-4359 GCA_964639135.1 uncultured Solibacteraceae bacterium
CAGCGCTCGGTTGGCGCATCGTAGCTCCAATAGATCAGCAGCGGCTTGCCGATAATGTGACGCCGGGGGACGAAGCCCCAGTAGCGGCTATCGGAGCTATTATCTCGGTTGTCTCCCATTACGAAATAGTGGTCTTCGGGAACGAGGAGTTCACCATCCACCACGTTGTTTTCGAGCATTGAATTGGCCGCCTCGGAGAGCGCGACATTGGGCAGGGAAGGGAAGTTGTCCCGGTAAGGATCCACGTAGCCGGACTTGTGGCAGACAAAGCTCTCTTTTACCTTGTGGCCATTGAGATAGAGCTGGAATTCCTCGAAGCGAATTCTGTCTCCAGGGATGCCGATGACGCGTTTCACGAAGGTTTGAGAAACATCCTCCGGATAGCGAAAGACGACGATATCGCCCCGCTTCACTTCCTCATACGGCAAGAGCGAGGTTTCCATTCCGCTGGCCGGAGCGTACGCGAGCTTATCCACCAGCAGGTGATCTCCAACCAGCAGAGTGTCTTCCATGGATCCGGTGGGAATGACGAAGGCCTGTACCAGAAACGTGATGCCGAAGAGGAGGATCAGAATCGTGATAGCCCATTCCGCGAACACGTTGCGGGGCTCGGCCGTTCGCCGGCCCGGCTTGACTCGCTCGGGTTGCGGAGAGGGGCTTGGCGCGGTGGCTGCATCGGACGGGGTGACGGCGCTGGCGGATGACGCGGCCCCGGCGGGGTCGCTCGGTATTTGCTTCGGAGTCGGATCTTGTGGGTTCTCGTCTTGCAACTCGACAGCTCCCTTCGGCGGCTCAGGAATCCACGAAGGAGCTCAAGAACTCCACGGATTCAATGACCGCCAGGTAGAGATTCAGCACTCCCAGGCCACTCACTCCGCCGCGGAAATAAGGGCTCAAAAAGAGAGGGCGCATATTTTCCGCGACGGTGAAGAAATAATTATCGTTCCATTGTGGAACCCAGGGAAAGATCAGAAGAAAGCCGCCTACCTCCAGACAGAACAAGGCGAGCACCAGCAGTTCGACGCGCCGCCCCCAGCCGATCTTTCGCCTCGCGGGAGCCGTTACAAGCGAGGGTCCTGGAGCGCTTACCGGCGGGTTCTCCTGCTGTGAGTTCTCGGCTGCCATCGGATTCTATTAGAACAGGCGCTGCTGAGGGTTCCGCCAGCCGATACACGGCGCGCTGCGGCAGCAATCCCGCACGGGCTGATAGCTAAAGCGATGTTCCGCGGTGGGTCCGAGCCTCTCAAGAGCCTTCATGTGCGCCGGAGTGCCGTAGCCCTTGTTGCTCGCAATCGCGTAGCCGGGGTAAAGCCGATCCCATTCTCGCATAGTCCGGTCGCGATGAACTTTTGCCAGAATCGATGCGGCCGCGATCGAACGGCAGACGGCATCTCCGTGGATGATGCTTCTTTGCGGCAAGGAAGTCTGGATCTCCACGGCATCCACCAGCAGCGCGTCCGCTGGAACGGGCAGACGTTCCACGGCTAATCGCATGGCCAGCCGGGATGCCTCCAGGATGTTGATGCGGTCGATAACGGCCGCGTCCACGGCGGCCACGCTCCACGCAACGGCTTTCTTGAGGATGAGATCGTGGAGGCGTTCGCGCTCCGAATCAGCGAGCTTTTTACTGTCGTCCACGCCGGCGAGGCGGTGCGGATGCGCCAGAATCACGGCCGCCGCCACGACAGGCCCGAAGAGGCAGCCTCGTCCCGCTTCGTCCACGCCGGCGATTCTCGAAAAACCATCCTTGCGGAGAGCGCTTTCCCAGACGGGGTCGATACCCAGCCGGCGCGGGCGTAGCGGCGAAAGCTTCATTGCGGCCGGAAGAGGCTAGCGGCGTCCCGCGGAATCGCGTTCCTTCAGGCGGGCGGCCTTGCCCCGGAGCTGACGCAGGTAATAGAGTTTGGCGCGCCGCACTTTGCCGGTCCGGACAAACTCGATACGATCCACCACCGGCGCATGGATGGGGAAGATGCGCTCGACGCCGATGCTGAAGCTGATCTTGCGCACGGTGATCGTTTCGCTGATTCCGCGGTTGTTGCGCGCGATCACGGTTCCCTCGAACACCTGCACCCGTTCCTTGTCGCCTTCGCGGATCTTCACGTGGACGCGAACGGTGTCCCCCGGCCGGAAGGATGGTAAGTCAGTCTTGAGGAAGCGCGCCTCAAATTTCTCGATAGTCGGGTTGATCATGGGTAATTGCGGAGCTTGTCCGGTGGAGCCGGGTATGAAGTATCCCGCATCCAACGGCTCTGCCCTTTCCTTTCATTTTCGTGGACCGGAGAGGTTTGCCGCGACAAACATCCCATCCCGTTTCCCCGGAATCGCGCGAACCTTAACGGTTCTCGCGATGCCCCACTTTTTCGAGAAGGTCCGGGCGCATGCGCGCCGTTTTTTCTCGCGCGGTGTGCTCGCGCCACTCGCGGATTTCCGCGTGGTTGCCGCTGAGCAACACGTCCGGAACTTTCCAGCCCCGGAATTCGGCTGGCCGCGTATATTGCGGACAATCCAATAAACCCAATTCAGCGGTGCTCGATCCAAAGGATTCCCGCACCGCTGACGCCTCATTGCCGAGTACGCCCGGGATCAGCCGGGCGACTATATCCACCACCATCGCGGCGGCCAGCTCGCCGCCACTCAATACGAAGTCGCCCACCGAGATCTCGTCGTCAGCCAGATGTTTGGCGACCCGCTCATCCACGCCCTCGTAACGGCCGCAGATCAGCAGCAACTCATCCAGTCCGGCGAGGCGGCGGGCCATCGCCTGGTCGAAACTTCTGCCCTGCGCGGAAAGCAGCAGCACTCTCTTGCTCGCGCCGTGCCCGCTGGGCGGCGCATCGGTTACCGCCCCCGTTCCGGCCCGCTCGGGCCAGATCGCCTCCACGGCGTCGAACAGCGGCTCCGGCTTGAGCAACATGCCCTCGCCGCCGCCAAAGGGGCGGTCATCCACGGTGCGGTGGCGGTCCGAGGTCCAGTTTCGCAGATCGTGGAGATGAACTTCCACTTTTCCCGCGTCCCGGGCCTTTTTCAGCACGCCATGGTCCATGGGCCCCGTGAAGAATTCCGGAAAGATCGTGACGATATGAAATTTCATCGAACTTCCGGGCTTTCCGTTACTCCTCTCGTGCTTAACCGGCGGGTTCGGCGGAACGGTTCAGTTCCCGAAGCCCCTCGGGCAAACGTACCCGGATCTGTTGGGCCGCCAAATCCACTTCCACGCAAATCTCCTTCGCGAACGGCACCTGCCAGGCCTCAACGCCCTTGCCGCCGGCGGCTGGGCTCTCCACATCCAGCACTCCTGGCCCGACTCCCTCCGTAAACCCCACGACTTTGCCGAGGTTTTCATTCGTGGCCAAATCCATCACGGCGAAACCGCGCAGTTCGTCGTAGTAATATTCGCCCTCGGGCAGCGGTTCGCGATCCTCCGCCCGGAGGCAGAGCTCCGCGCCGCGCAAGGCTTCCGCGGCTTCAATGGAATCCACCCCGGCAAGCTTCAGAATCAGCTTTTCGTTGTGATTCCAGGCATCCTCGAGAACTCCGGTGAGCGGCTCGCGCTCCTGCTCCTCACGAAACCAGACGGTAAATTCCCGGCCTGGCGCAAAGCGATCAAAATGCGTTGTCTCCGGCCTGGCGAACAACTCGCCGCGTATGCCGCGCGGCTTCCCAAGCACCGCGATGGTGACCCATTCTTCCCCGCGCCGGTCTCTTCCCGGTTGCCGCTGTTCCACCATGGAACCTCTTGTCACCAGGCTATTCGAGAATATCGAGCACGTAGCGCCGGTGGTGCTTCACGCTTACGGCGTTCAGGAGAGTGCGCATCGAGCGTGCCGTGCGTCCCTGTTTGCCGATCACCTTGCCGACGTCGGATGGATCTACCCGCAACTCGAGGACGGTTGCCTGATCGCCCTCGATTTCGCTGACCTCGACGCGATCGGGCAGATCCACTAACGTCTTGACGATATCTTCGATCAACTGTCGCATTCGACCCCCCGCACTCGGAACCAAACCGGTCACACGCCCCGCGATGGAAGCCAGCCAACCCGCGCACGGGTATGGAAACGCCATGCGTTGCGCGCGGACGCAATCAGGCGGTGGCTACCGGAGCCTCCGCGGCTTTCTTCTGAATCAAGCGCTTGACGGTTTCCGATGGCTGCGCGCCATTGCGGATCCAATGGTCGATACGCTCCTGATTGAGGTTGAGCTCAATGGGTTCCGCGATGGGGTTGTAGTTGCCCACAATCTCGATTGCCTTCCCATCACGCGGGTTACGGCTATCGATCACCACCACACGATATGTTGGTCTTTTCTTCGCCCCAAATCGGGCCAATCGAATTGTCACCATAATCTTCTCTGTGCTCC
>CAZXBZ010000340.1:0-4350 GCA_964639135.1 uncultured Solibacteraceae bacterium
AATCTTGTTCGAAATTCCTGTTATTACGGTGTAATAAGTCTCTGAATCTAATTTCGAGGAATGAATCGCTCTTCGAAGCCGCATAGTTGGAGTGACGCTGGCGGATTGATTGGGGGCGGCGAGATCGAATGGGATTGTCGCACTGCTGATGCGGTGCGGGGCATGGGGCGGGAGAATCCGGGCGTGTAAAAACGGCCGGCTATTTGCTACCCGTCACTCACGCGACGCGCCGTTGCTCGTTGCCCACCGCCACCGTGCCCGTGCCACCAGAAATCGCTACCTATCGTTCACGCGGCGCGTTATCGCGGGAACAAAGCCGTGGGGAATTGTTTGGAGAGCGAGAAAGGGAACGGCCCATCTCCGGCAGGCTCGTGCTCCACCCCCCGGAAGAGATTCGGAGCCCCGGCAGGGGTGGCATGAGCCAAGCGGTCCGCCAGCCCCGCACCTAAGCTGCTCCCCGATGCGGTGAAGAGGATAGCTGATTCCGTTGGCGCAGGTTCTCTCCGGGCTTCCGGCCTGGAGTTTTTCGGGCGACTTGTATTTGGGAGGGACGCCACCCCGTGCGCCGCCATGCTCTTCGAACATGCTCTTCGGAAAGATTCTGTTCATTCTTTTCAAAAAAGCAGAGTACACTATTCCTGTAGGTTACCAAGTGAGAAACGTGCATGAAGAGAAGGCCGAGGTTCTGCAGGGCACACTGATTCTGCTTGTTCTGCGGACGCTGGAGACACTGGGGCCGCTGCATGGTTACGGTATCGCGCGCCGAATCGAGCAGATCAGCAACGACTTGCTGCAGCTCAATCAGGGCACCCTCTATCCGGCACTTCTGCGGATGGAGCAGGAAGGATGGATTTCCGCGAAGTGGGGAGCTTCCGAGAAGAACCGCAAGGCGAAGTTCTACACCATCACCGCCGCGGGGAGGAAACGGCTCACGAAGGAAACGGACGATTGGCGGCGCATGTCGTCGACGATCGAGCGCTTCCTCGATTTTGACCCGCAAAACCTGGCGGAGGAACGCTAATGAGCCGGGCGAGGGTGTTCGTAGCGCGGCTCCGCGGGCTGCTCGGGCGCAAGCGGCTGGACGATGAGCTGAATGAGGAATTTCGGTTTCATCTGGACATGCAAATGGAAGATAACCTCAAGGCCGGCATGGGCCCGGCGGAAGCGCGCCAGGCGGCAATGCGCAGCTTTGGGGGAGTGGTCCGCACACAGGAAATGTACCGCGAGCGGCGGGCCTTTGCATTCGCGGAGACGATGGCGCAGGACTTGCGCTACGCCCTGCGGACACTCCGCAAGAACCCCGGATTCACGGTGGCGTCCGTCACGGTGCTGGCTCTTGCGATTGGCGCGAATACCGCGATGTTCAGTGTGCTGAATACGGTTCTGCTTCAGCCGCTCCCGTATCGTTCACCGGAACGGCTGGCGATGCTGTGGACCGAGGATCCGGCGCGGAACTTGCGCGAGGACAGGTCAGCGCTTTGGGATGTCGAGCAGTGGCGGAAGCAAAGTGAGAGCTTCGCGGAGATCGGGACTTTCGACACGGTATCCACGATTCTCACCGGAACGAATGGAACGGAACAGATCCCCTGCGCCAGCATTTCTCCCAATCTGCTTTCCCTTCTTGGAATCCAGCCCATTGCCGGGCGCAGTTTCTCGGCGGAGGAAGCCGAGCAGGGGCAACGGCTGGTGCTGATCAGCCACCGTTTCTGGCAAACGCGATTCGGAGGCTCGCATGAAGCGCTCGGAGCGCCGCTTGTGCTCGACGGCGTTCTTTCGCGAATTATCGGCATCCTCCCCGCGAATTTTGATGTGGCGCGGACCGATGCCGATGTGTGGAAAGGCCATACGGATCACCAGAGCATGCGCGGCTCGGAGACCTGGTTCGCCGTGGGACGGCTTCGGCCGGGTGTGACTTTTGAGCAGGCCCAGGCGGAAATGAGAACCGTGGCTCACCGCCTGAATGAGGGGCTGCCGGTGGCTGAGCGGGGCCGGGATATCAGTGTGGTTCCTCTGGATCAATACGTGTTAGGGCCTCAAATACGATTGGGATTGTGGATTCTCTGGGGCGCTGTGTTCTGCGTGCTGCTGATTGCCGCCGCGAACGTTACAAGCCTCACGCTGGCCCGCGGCGTCGCTCGCGAGAGAGAGATCGCGATTCGCGCTTCCCTTGGCGCCAGCGCGCTTCGGATCGTGAGGCAGTTGCTCACCGAAGCGCTGCTGCTCGCCATCGTTTCCGGGATGGCGGGCACGTTGCTCGGCTTTGCGGGCATTCATCTCATCCGCGTCTTCGGCCCCGACAGCCTGCCGCGTCTGAGCGAGATCAGCCTCGGCCTCCCGGCGCTTATCTGGGCGTTGGCGATCTCCGTTTTTGCCGGATGCCTGGTTGGCTTCTCGTCCGCGGTGGCCACCTTGCGCGGCGGCTTGCGGCCGGCTGCCGGGGAAGGCGGCCGGCCGACGACAGGCAGCGCTGTCGCAAGCCGAATCCGCCGCGCGCTTGTGGTGGCGGATTTTGCGCTTGCGATCATCCTGCTTGCGGGCGCGGGATTGCTCATCAGAAGCTGGTGGACTGTCACCGGCATTGATCCGGGATTCCGGTCCGAACAGGTGCTGGTAATGAGACTTGCATCTCCACCGGACTTCCACATTCCCACACAACGAGCCTCCCTCTATCACCGTGTACTGGACGCGGTTCAGGCGCTTCCCGGTGTAACAAACGCGGGCATTATTGATGACCTGTTTATCGAGAACAGCAAGGAACGCATGATTACCGTTGAACGGGACGACGGGGCTTTTTCCGAACGGCAGCGGTTTAGAATCGACGAGGTGAGTACGGATTTCTTCCGGACAATGGGAACACGGCTGCTCCGGGGCCGATTCCTCTCCGCCAGCGACGGGCCCGATGCGCTTCGGGTTGCGATGATCAATGATGCGATGGCGCGGCACTTCTGGCCGGAATCCGACCCGGTGGGCAGGCGGTTCAGACTGGGTCCGAATGCCGGGGGCGGCCCATGGTACACGGGGGTTGGCGTGGCCGAGGACATGCGGCGGCAGGGGCCTGAGCGAGAACCCTTCCCGCAGGCGTTCGTCCCGCTTGCGCAGAACGGAGCCTCGCGTTCGGTGAACCTGTTTGTGCGAAGCTCATTGCACAGCCCGGTGGCAATGGCGAGTGCATTGCGGACGGCGGTTCATGGCGTGGAGAAGAATGCGCCGCTTTACGAGGTGACGCCGCTCGAACAGCAGTTCGAAAGCTACCTTGCCCAGCGCCGCTTTCAGACCTCGTTACTCACTGGCCTTTCCATCGTGGCCCTGCTGATGGCCGCGGTGGGAATCTATGGGCTTATCCAGTATTCCATCTCGGCGCGGACACGGGATATCGGAATCCGCATGGCGATCGGGGCGGAGGCTGGGGAAATCTTCCGCATGGTTTTGGCCGAGGGGCTGAAGCTCAGCTTTGCCGGACTGGCGGCGGGAACGGCTGGCGCACTGTGGCTGGGCAGGGCCGGTTCCAGTCTGCTATACGGCGTTGGTCCCGCGGATCCGTTCACGTTCCTGGCGGTGTCTCTGCTGCTGATCGCGGTGGCTGTTGCGGCCTGTTATTTTCCAGCGCGGCGCGCGATGAAAATCGAACCGATCATGGCGCTGCGGCAGGAGTGACAGAGCGACGGAATGCGGAACAGGATACGCCGCGGAGATGATGCTCGGGTCAACGTTCGTCTATACCGGCGGCTTCGTTGCCCGATGCCGGAGTGAGGGTTGGGGTATCGGCTGGGGGGTAAATGGGGATCTCCAGCGTTGCTTCGCAGCCGGGGCGGTCTTCGCGGTTGGCTAGTGTGAGGCTGCCTCCGTGGCCTTCGGCGATCTGGCGGCAGAGCACCAGTCCGATGCCGGAGCCGCCGGGCTTGGTGGTGAAGAAAGGCACGAAGAGATTGCCGGGGTTCGCGATGCCTAAGCCTTCGTCCAGCACCTGCAACACCAGACGTTCGTGCGCGGTGGAGCCGCCGGCAATGCTCCAGCGGACATGAACACCGCCACCGGTTTCGAGCGTTGCGTCCACGGCGTTGCGGATGAGGTTAATCAGCACCTGTTGCAACTGATCGCCGTCGGCGCCGATGCGGATCTCCGGGCCGGCTTCGACAGCCACCGGAAGGCGCGTTTCGAGAGCGGCTACATGGCGAACGAGGGATGCAATCTCCACCGGGCCGAAGGTAGGGGAGGGAAGCCGGGCGAGCTGGGCATACTGGCCGAGGAAGCGGCTGAGCGCATCCGCGCGGCTGGCGATGATGTTGAGGCCGTCGAGCGCGTCGTTTTTCCAATCCGGGGCTGGGGGTTCGCGCCGCACCAGAGACTGGA
>CAZXBZ010000341.1:0-4344 GCA_964639135.1 uncultured Solibacteraceae bacterium
AAACCATACCCTCGGACGGCAACTGTCACTGGCTGGGAACCAGAACGGCGGCCAAGTCCTTGGATTTATGAATCACCACGCGCCCTCGATGTTTCGAGGGACGCAATTCCTAACAGACGGTTAGGTTACGACAGGAGGGCCAGCCTGACAGCTGACAAAATCACAGTGGGGTCGAGAGATGCCAGATGCTTCGATCTGACCTCCGCCGATGGTTCTATTGTACCAGTACCAACTCGATATAGCAAGATCCATAAGCGATCCATAAGCCGCTTAAGTATCGATTTCATTGAGAGATAAAACGAATATTAGATATTATGTTCTGGCTTTCGCGCGCTATCCGGTGATATTCCACCGGCGAGCGCACATGGGGTCTTGGAGCACGCAATTCCAGACGGATTGGGCCACCGCCGGCCGGCGGCGGCCCAACTGAAACGCTATCCCGCCCAGGGCAGCGTGGTATCGATTGCCCACGGCTGACGGGCCTCGAACGCGGCGACCTGGTCCTGATGCTGGAGCAGGTAACCGAGTTCATCCACCCCGTTCAGCAGGCAATGCTTGGCGAAGGGGTCCACCGGAAACTCTACCTTCCGTCCGTCGGCCAGAGTCAAGACCTGGCTGGCCAGGTCGATTTCCACGGAGTAATTGGGGTCTTTCTCCCTAAGCGCAAATAAATCAGTTTGAATAGCAAACGGGATCACGACGGGAAGCAGCGAATTCTTCAGAGCATTTCCGCGAAATATGTCGGCAAACGACGTGCTGAGCACGGCGCGGAAACCGAATTGAGTCAGCGCCCACGGCGCATGCTCCCTGGAGGATCCGCATCCGAAGTTGTCGCCCGCCAGCAGCACTTGCGCCCCCTTCGCCTCGGGCTTATTGAGAATGAAATCCGGCTTCTCGGAGCCATCCTCGTTGTAACGCCAGTCGCAGAACAGGTCCCTGTCGAGCCCTTCCTTGGAAATCGTCTTCAGGAAGCGCGCGGGAATGATCTGGTCCGTATCGATATTGTCGATCGGCAGCGGCACAATGCGGCTCTTGATCTGGGTAAAGGGCGTCATAGAATGCTCCTCACATCGGCGACGGCGCCGGAGATGGCGGTGGCGGCGGCGGTCAGGGGACTCGCGAGGAACGTACGCCCTCCCTTCCCTTGACGGCCTTCGAAGTTCCGGTTACTGGTGGAAACGCAATACTGGCCGGGCGCGAGCTGGTCGCCGTTCATCGCGATGCACATGCTGCAGCCGGCTTCGCGCCAGTCGGCGCCGGCGGCCCGGAAAATTTCGTGCAAGCCCTCGGCTTCCGCCTGCCGCTTGACTTCTTGAGAACCCGGCACCACCATCATGCGGACGGATGGGCTGACCTTGCGGCCCTTCATCACCGCCGCCGCCTGACGGAGGTCGGAAATACGCGAGTTGGTGCAGCTCCCGAGGAACACCACATTCACGGGGTGGCCAAGCAGCGGTTTGCCGCTGTGGATTCCCATATAGTCGAGAGCCTTGCGAACGGAATCCCGCTCCAGGGGGTCGCTGATCGCATCCGGTGAAGGAACTGGCTGTGAAATCGGAATCCCCATGCCGGGGTTGGTGCCAAAGGTGATCATCGGCTCGAGCGCATCCGCGTCGATAAACACGGATTTGTCGTAAACCGCGCCCTCGTCGCTCGGCAACTCGCGCCAGCGCGCCACGGCGCGATCCCACTCAGCGCCTCGCGGCGCAAAGTGCCGGCCCTTGATGTATTCGTAAGTCACGTCATCCGGCGCGATGAGACCGGCGCGCGCGCCGCCTTCGATGGACATGTTGCAGATGGTCATCCGCTCTTCCATCGAGAGGGAGGAGATCGCCGATCCACGGTATTCGAATACGCAGCCGGTGCCGCCGCCGATGCCGATACGCGCAATGAGCGCCAGGATGATATCCTTGGCCGTCACGCCCGGCTTGAGCTTGCCATCCACGCGAACTTCAAAGCTTTTCGAAGGGGCCTGAAGCAGACACTGCGTGGCCAGAACGTGCTCCACCTGGCTGGTGCCGATGCCGAAAGCCAGGGCACCAAAGGCTCCGTGAGTGGCCGTGTGCGAATCTCCGCACACCACCGTCATGCCAGGGTGAGTCAGCCCGAGTTCGGGGCCGATCACGTGGACAATGCCCTGATGCTCCGAGTGGTAACCGAAGCAAGGGATGCCGAATTCGCGGCAATTCGATTCGAGCTTCTCCACCTGGGTCGCGGCGGTCTGATCGAGGATGGGCAAGCGCCGATCCGTCGTGGGCACGCTATGATCGGTCGTCGCCACGGTTCGCGACGGCTGGCGCACCTTCAGGCCGCGTTTGCGCAACCCCGCGAATGCCTGCGGGGAGGTCACCTCATGCACCAGGTGCAGATCGATATAGATCAGCGCCGGCGCGCCTTCATTGTGCGCGACAACGTGGTTGTCCCAAACCTTCTGGATGATCGTGCGGGGAGTACCCATCTTTTCTCCACTTCCTTCCCAACCGAGCCCGCCAAACGCGGGGTTAAATCGCGTCGCGGACTGCCTTACCCACTTGCTCCGTTCCGGCGGGAGCGCCTTTCGGACGGAGATCCGCCGTGACGTGGCCGCTTTCCAGCACCGCGTCGATGGCGCGATTCACGGCGGCGGCTTCCTCGAGCAATTGAAAGCTGTATTCGAGCATTGCCGCCACGGAACCGATCGCGCCGAGCGGATTCGCCTTGTCCTGTCCGGCGATGTCGGGCGCGGAACCATGGACCGGCTCGTACAGCCCCACCCATGCGCCGCTTGGCCGCCGCGCGCCGATCGAAGCCGACGGCAGCATCCCGATCGAGCCCGAAAGCACGCTGCCCTCGTCGCTCAGGATGTCGCCGAACATGTTTTCGGTGAGCATCACGTCGAACTGCTTCGGGTTCAGAATCAACTGCATGGCGGCGTTATCCACGAGCAGGTGATCGCAGCGAACGTCCGGATATTCCGCCGCGACCTCATTCACCACCTTGCGCCACAACTGCGACGTCTCAAGCACATTCGACTTGTCGACGCTGGTCACCTTCTTGCGCCGGTTACGGGCGAGATCAAAAGCCATGCGCGCGATCCGCTGGATTTCGGCGCGAGTGTAAGTCATCGTGTTCGTGCCGCGCTCCTCCGCGCCTTCGCCCTCGACGCCGCGCGGAAGACCATAGTAGAGACCGCCGTTCAGCTCTCTCACGATGATCATATCCACGCCATCCACGCGTTCGTTCTTGAGGGGAGACGAATCGAGCAGCGAGCGGAAACTTCGCACGGGGCGCAGGTTCGCGTAAACGCCGAGCGCTTTCCGGATTCCCAGCAGGCCTTTCTCCGGACGCCGCGAGGGGGGCGCGTCATCGAACTCCGGCAGCCCCACCGCGCCCAGAAGAGTGGCGTCACATTCGCGGGCCAGCTTTTCGGTTTCGGGCGGCATCGGCACACCCGTCTTGTGGATAGCCACTCCGCCCAGCAGCCCCTCGGTCAAGCGAACTTCGTGTCCGAATTTCTCCGCGACATGGTTCAGGACGCGCACGGCCTCCCTGGTAACTTCGGTTCCGATCCCATCTCCGGGCAGAACCAGCACGTTCATCTTCATCGGTTAAACTTTCCGTATCCTTGGGTAGCCCGCGGAATCCAGGCGTCAGTGTGGTTCACGGCCCACCTTCGAGAGCCGGTTCCGGGCGTCATCGAACTAGCTGACAACGATCTCCGGCTGCCGCAATTGCTGCTCCACCAGCCGGCGGATCTCATCATTCGTGAAGCCCTTTTTATTATCGGCCACGGAGATGAACTTCTCGTAAACGGCATCGAGCTGTTGCGCCGTGAGCGTATAACCAAAGGACCTGGCACGGTCGGCCAGCGCGTGGCGTCCGCTATGCTTGCCAAGAACCAGTTTACTATCGGGAACGCCCACGCTTTGCGGATCCATGATCTCGTAGGTGGTGCGCTCCTTCAGATAACCGTCCTGGTGGATGCCCGCTTCATGGGCGAATGCGTTGCTGCCCACGATGGCCTTGTTCGGCTGCGGACCGAAGGTAATGAACTGTGTGAGGAGCTGGCTCGCCGGGTACAGATGCTCTTCGTTGATAGCCGTGCGGTACGGCATGATCTCGCCGCGCACCTTCAGGATCATCACGATCTCTTCGAGCGCCGCGTTACCGGCTCGCTCGCCGATACCGTTGATGGTACACTCCACCTGCCGCGCGCCCACCTCGATGGCGGCGAGGGAGTTCGCAACCGCCAGGCCCAGATCGTTGTGGCAATGAACGCTGACGATCGCCCGGCCATCGAGAGCGCTGACGACGCGGCCGATAATACCGGCATATTCACGCGGAATCGTGTAGCCCACGGTATCG
>CAZXBZ010000342.1:0-4331 GCA_964639135.1 uncultured Solibacteraceae bacterium
ATTCTTCCGGAATCCTGGAAGGTGGCTCAAACGAAGCTGCAAGCAAATCTGCCCTTCAACTACGTCACCACCGCGGATATCCACGGCGGCAACTCAGGGAGTCCGGCGGTCAACACCAAGGGCGAAATAGTGGGCATTGTCTTTGATGGCAATCTCCCCAGCCTGCCCAACCGCTTCATTTATCAGGACCGCACGGCCAGGGCTGTTTTCGTCGCCTCGCAAGTCATCGCCGAGGCGCTTGGCAAAGTCTATCGCGCTGACCGCATTCTCAAGGAACTCGGTCTTCCAGCGCCAAAATGACGGAATCCATCCGACAAGGAGATGTATCCACCGTGGAAGAAGAATACGAGATATCCGCCCGCAAGGTGAAGGAACTGCTCGACAGCGGCACGCCCGTGAAGCTGATCGACGTGCGCGAGCCGCGCGACTTCCAGATCTGCCAGATCGAGGGCAGTAAACTCATTCCCGGCGGTTCCATGCCGGAGCATCTCTGGCAGGTCAAGCGTTGGGCCAGCAATGCGCGGTTGATTCTGGTTTGCCACGATGGCATGCGCAGCCTCAATGTGGCCGCGTGGCTGCGGGAGCAGGGCGTTAAGAACTGCGTGAGCATGGCCGGCGGCATCGATGCCTGGAGCATCCTGGTGGATCCCACGGTTCCGCGCTACTAGAACCCGCCAGCGCTGGACTGGCGCCGGGCGGGGAAGTCCGTCAATCGTTAGACTTGTAGGAGCCATGCGCGCCATGCCGCTTCAGAGCATCACGAAACGCGCCCGGAAGATGAGCGTTCGCGTTCTCTCCATCTTCCTTTTCGCCGTCCTGGCGATAGTTCCGATGGCGGCCGCCGACTCCCCGCCGCGGGCAAGCCGTGACGTCTCGGAGTTTGGGGTTAAGGGCGATGGCGCGGCGGTGGAAACCGCGCTCATCCAGGGAGCAATCGACGCTTGCGCGGTGGATGGCGGCTGCACCCTTCACTTTCCGGCCGGACGTTATGTGACGGGCACGCTCTACTTTCGAGATAACATCACGCTCGACCTGGCGCCCGGCGCGGTGCTTGCCACCAGCACGCGCGTGGAAGACTACACGGCCCCCGCCTTGCTCTACGGGAAGGGCGTGAACACAATCGCGCTGACGGGAGGCGGGGAGATTCAGGCCGGCCCCGTGCCCGCGGCGGATGAGACCAGCGTCCACAATCCCGGATCCCGGCTGCTCTCGCTCGTCCTGATCGAGAACGCCGCCGACGTCCGCATCAGCGGCGTCCGCTTTCTGCGCTCCCCCGTATGGACCGTTACGCTGCGCGTGGTCGATGGCGCCTCGATCGGCGATGTGCTGATCGAGAACGCCGCGCTCGCTCCGAACACCGGCGGCGTCGTGCTGGATTCCTCCTCTCACGTTTCCGTGCGCGCCCTGAATTTTCGGGGCGGCGGAGCTGGCGTCACGCTTCAAACGAGCCTGGTTGATGGCGTAGCTCCCCCCTGCGAGAGCATCACCATCGGCGACAGCACTTTCCGCAGCGCGTCGATGGCTATCAAGATCGGCACCCGCACGTACGGCGACATTCGCAATGTCACGGTGGCCAATTCGGTTATCGAAGCTTCCCAGGGCGGCGTCGGCATCCTCATGCGGGATGGCGGCTCGGTGGAGTCGGTCTTGTTTTCGAATCTGGTGATAGAAACCGCCCCGCTCTTTCCGGAGCGCGCGGAGTGGCCCGTCTTGATCGATCTGAAGCGCCGTGAACCGAATTCGCCCGCGGGCCGCGTTGAAGGGATCTCGTTCTCGAATATCCAGCTTCGAAGCTCGGGCAAGCTGCTCTTCAGCGGCATGGCCAGCCACCCTATCCGGGATCTTCGCCTGGCCGGAGTATCGATCGCGATGCGTTCGCCCGCTGAAGCGAAGCGGGAGACTGCCCGGCCTTGGAAAGCGATGGCCGATACCGTGGCGGGAGAGGATGAGACGGCCACGGCGCTGCTCTTTGGCTACGTGGCGGATTCTTTCGTCAGGGATCTGCGGGTGCATTGGGACGGCGTGGCCGGCTCCGAGGATCGCCACGCGCTTTTTGCGCATTCCATCGATGGGCTCTCCCTCGATGGCGTCACCGCGCGCCAGGGCAAGGTGGGGGGAGCGCGCTCCGCCATGCACTTCATGGCCGCGCGCAACATTGAGATTCGCAACTCCACCGCGCCGCCGCAAACGGGCGTCTGGATCGAGGCCCAGGGTCTCGGAAAGCAGGATTTCTTCTTTTCGGGCAATCACACCGCGAACGCCTACCGCGACGTTGTTTACACGAAGTAGCGCTGCTGTTTCGTTCTCGCCGAAACAGTGACAGACTGGTATTGGCTGAGGCGTGAACCGCCCGCCTTCAAATCAGGATGAGTATCCCCGCCGACGGCCAGAAGCGCACCTACAAGGTCCGGATCTTCAATCAGACCTATAGCATCGTTTCGTCCGCAAGCGAGGCCGAGTTTCGTCTGATTGCCGACCAGGTGGATCATCTGATGCACACCATTGCGTCACGGTCCGGTTCGGCGGATGGCGTCCGCGCCGCCGTCATGGCGGCGATGCACCTCGCGGATCGCCTTCGCCAGGCTGAAAAGAGGCTTGAATCGGTCTATACCGATCAGCGCGAAGCTCTGGAACAGGTTGGCGAACAGACCGATTACCTCGAACGTTTGCTGCGGGAAACGCTTGAACTCGACGATTCCGCGGCCGAAGCGGGTGGCCAGCGCCGGAGCGCCGGAGCCGCGGCCTCCCGCGCGCGCGGCCGCGCCGAGCGAAACCCGGCCATGCCGACACTTTTTGCGATGGAGCAGCCGCCAGCCGACAAACCTCTGCCCGACGGGTAGAGGCGGGGTTCAGCGCCAGGCATTCCCAGCCAGGCAGTGTGCGTTCCGGCGATCCCATGCCGTTTTGAGGTTGATATACTTTACCCGGAAAGGTTATTTACATGTCCTCCATCTCCAGGCGCTCTTTCTTCCAGGGCGCGGCTCTTGCGGCCTCGGCGTCGCAAGTTGTCGGCGCCAACGACCGGATTCGCGTCGGCATCGTCGGCATCGGCGGCCGGGGCACGGCACACCTCAATTACTATCTGAGAATTCCCGGCTCACAGGTGGCCGGCCTTTGCGACGTCAACCAGGCCGCCCGGGAGCGGGCTCAGGCCATCGTGGCCAAGGCGAACGCGGCCAAAGCAAGCGAGTTCGATGATATGCGCCAGATGTTTGAGCGCAAGGATATTGACGCCGTATCGATCGCCACGCCGAACCACTGGCACGCGCTCGCCGCGATTTGGGCTGCGGAAGCGGGCAAGGATGTTTACGTCGAGAAACCCGCCAGCCACAACATTCATGAAGGCTTCCTGATGATTGAAACCGCCCGCAAGACCAAGCGGATGATGCAGGTGGGCTCGCAGAGCCGCAGCATTCCGCTCAAGCGCAAGGCGATTCAACTCCTTCGGGAAGGCGTGATCGGCGAGGTTTACGAAGCCAGGGCGCTTTGCTTCAAGCGGCGTAAATCGATCGGTATCACTCCGCCCGAGCCGGTCCCGCCGGGCATCGATTGGAATCTGTTCCTCGGACCCGCGCCGATGCGGCCGTTTACCAAGAATCGCTACAAGTACAACTGGCACTGGTTCTGGGACACCGGCAACGGCGATATCGGGAACCAGGGCGTCCACGAGATGGATATCGCGCGCTGGGGCCTCGGCGACATTGCCTGGCCTGAAGCCGTATCGAGCGAAGGCGGCAAGTGGATCTACTCGGACGATCAAGAGACGCCGAATACCCAGATCGCCACGTTTGCCTGCCCAGGCAACAAGATGATCGTCTTTGAGGTCCGCGGGATGGTCACCGGACCGGAGGCGGGTTTGCCCGTCAAACCCGGCAACACCGTCGGCAATCTCTTCCTGGGCGCGAACGGCTGGCTATGGGTGGATTCCGATGGCTACCAGGTCTACCAGGGGGAAGACAACAAGCAGGTGATGGCGGAGAAGGGGAACGACGGGCCGGTAACCAGCCTGCACTTCGAGAACTTCCTCGAAGCCTGCCGCAGCCGCGACCACACGAAGCTCAACGCCGAGATCGAAATCGGCGCCACTTCCGCCGCGTGGTGTCATATGGCGAACATTGCCTACCGCACCAAGGAAAAAATCGCCTGGGACGCGGCGCGGAAGAACTTCGGAGCCTCTCCGGCGGCCAACAAACTGATCACCCGGGATTACCGGAAGCCCTTCGTGGTGTAGCGGCATAGCACCGAACCGGGGTGAAACGAAAAGGCCCGGCGGAGGGATTATCCTTCCGCCGGGCCTTTGCCTTGGAGGGTTCTTTTTACGATCGCGCGAG
>CAZXBZ010000343.1:0-4325 GCA_964639135.1 uncultured Solibacteraceae bacterium
TCCATCGGAAGAGTTGTTTTCATCTGGCGCAGCCGGCGCGGTTGTACCATGGAGCGATGGCGAAGACTCTTCTCGCGCTCGGCGCGCATTACGACGATTGTGTTTTTGGGGTGCCGGGCGTGCTGCTTCAGGCCGCCCGGCAAAAATGGCGGGTTGTCATCGGCGCGCTGATCGGCAATTACGCCAATTGGCCGCCGGTCAAGGGGCGGGACCGGGAGCTTGTTGAGGCATCGCGCCGGCTGGCAAGCGAGTATGGCGCGGAAATGCGGTTTCTCGATTTTTCGTCGCACCTTTTCGATGTCACGACGGAGAACAAAATCGCGGTGGCTAAGCTCGTCGAGGATGTGCAGCCCGACGTAGCGCTGATCCTGTGGCCCCAGGATACGCACGACGATCATCGCGCGGCCAGCCCGCTCTGCGAAATCGCCCTGAAGAACGCCGGCCAGATTCTCAATAAATCCGGCATTAAAGCGCCGCGAGCGATCTACTATTACGACAACGGCCCCCGGCACACTATCGGTTTTGAACCGGATACGTTCGTGGATGTGACGCCCGACTGGGAGAAAGCCCAGGAGTGGCTTGGGAAACTGATGGCGGTGGTGGGCAACCGGGCCTACACGCCGGGAGTCCTCGACCCTTCGCAGAACACGAAGGAGGCGATCTGCCGGTACCGTGGAGCGACATGCGGCGTGCGCTATGCGGAAGCGCTGCGCGCCTACACCAAACGGCCGGAGAATATACTTTTCTGACGGCCCGCGACCCCGCCGCGGCGATGGTGCGCGGACGAGACTCCGTTAGAGTCCGTGCGTGAATTACCCGTCGCGCCAGCGGCGGCCAAGCCCAAGCGTCTCCCTGGCGTAGCGCAGGCTGCGCTCAAGGTGCTCGCGCTGTTGGAAGCGCACCGCTTCCGCGAATTGCGGCGGTGTCGCGCGGCTCTGCAGGTCTTCCACCACCATGGGCTTATCGTAGGGCTCACCCTGCTTCGCCAGCGAGAGGAAGCGGGAGAAATCGGCTGAACGCGCGCGGGGGAACCACTTCTTCCAGTGAGTTTCGTCCCACACCGGGATTACTACTGGCGGGCGTCCGGTGATCGGTTTCGCGTAGACGTACACGTCCGGGCAGTGATTGCGCGCGGCGGCGATAATCTCCCGGAAGTCTACCGTACCCTCGCCCAAGGGTACCCATTGCACGGCAATGCCTTTCGGGTGTTCATGGACCACGGAATCGCGGAGGTGCAACGTCAGGGCGTACTTCCCCAAGGTCTCAACGGTTGTGAGGGGATGCTCGGCCACGAAGACCGGGTTGCCGGTATCGAGGTAGATGCCGGTGAAATCGGAACCGGCGGCTTCGATCAAGTCCGCGAATTCCCATGCTTGCAGATCTTTGTGTACTTCTATCGCAACCTTTACTTGATGGCCGATCGCTTCGGACCGGACGGCCCGCAGTACCTTCACCATGGTTTCGATGTGTGGTTCCATGGAGCCAGCTGGCAGGGAATACCGGTCCGAGGCGCAGAGCGTCCGAACGATGGGAGAACCGAGTGCGGCGGCCCGGCGGATCTGCCCCTTGAGGTAGGCTACGCGTTCATCGAATTGTCCGGGTGCGCGTGGCAGCGAAGCGCCGCCGCCGGTTTCAAGATGCAGCCCAAGTTCGGCCGACCGCCGTTTCACTACGGGCCAATGGGCGGGATCTTGCGAGGCCGGGTCCTGGGAATCCTGCAGAAAGACGGCGTCGCACTTAAGGCTCGCCGCGTAATCGAGAAGCTGAGCGTCGTTCCAGTGCAGTGCCCTGATCGAATAGGTGTTGATTCCGAGGGGGAAGGTCGCGGGGGGCGCGCTCCGGACCTGGCCGTTCGCCAAACCCCCCAGCGCGGGCAAGGCGGATAGAAAAGTTCGGCGGTTCACGCGAGCATCGTATCACGCGGACCGCGGCTTCCCGCCAGGATGCCGTATCTCGGAGGATATTCTCCGAATTGTTGGAGAAATCTGGCCGCTCCGGAAAAATTCCCATACAATGAGAGTTCTGATTTATCCCACGAGGCGCGGCGGACCCCCGGCAAGCGCGGGCGGCCGCCCGCCGCGTGAACTCCGAAACGGTCAACATTCCAGGGAGAAAAAGATCCGGTTATGAGCACCGCAACTCTAAGCGCCCGATCCCGGTCGCTGCTCGGCTTTTACAGTACGACGTTGGGCAAGAAATACGTGATGGCTATCACCGGGTTCATCCTTGTCGGCTTCGTGGTGGGGCACATGGTGGGGAACCTTCAGGTCTTTCTAGGCGAGGAGGTCTTTAACCGCTACGCGGCGCTGCTTCATTCAAGCGGTGAACTGCTTTGGGCGGTTCGGGTGGTGTTGATCGCGTCGGTGGTGATGCACATCGTCTCCGCGATACAACTCGCGTTGATCGAGAAGCGCGCGCGGCCGCGGCGATACGTGAAGTGGAAGAGCACAACCTCCACGTACGCCTCCCGCACGATGTACTGGAGCGGGCCGATCATCGCCGTATTCGTTGTCTACCACCTGCAGCACCTGACGTCGGGCAGACTGCACCCGACACAGCCGTTTCCGGGATATCACGAGGCCTACCAGAACGTGGTCGTGGGTTTCCAGGTTGTGCCGGTTTCGATCTTCTATATTTTTGCGATGGCGCTGCTTTGTCTGCACCTCTACCACGGGATTTGGAGCATGTTTCAGACGCTGGGCATCGCGCATCCGCGATTTACTCCGCTGCTCAGGAATCTGGCCGTGGTGGTTTCGTTCGCCCTGCTGTTGGGCTTTTCGGCCGTGCCTCTGGCGGTGATGGCCGGAGTGGTGCATTAGCCCGCGGGCAATGCGGTGTTTTGTACTGATCGACGAGAAATAAGGAAGCTGGCATGCCTGAAGTTCTGACAACGCCGACGACGTCCACGAAGCTGGATGCCCGGATTCCCGAAGGTCCCATCCAGGATCAATGGGAAACGGCCCAGTTCAAGATGAAGCTGGTGAATCCGGCCAACAAACGGAAGTACAACGTGATCGTGGTGGGTTCCGGCCTGGCCGGGGGCGCGGCCGCCGCCAGCCTCGGGGAACTGGGCTACAACGTAAAGTGCTTTACGTACAATGATTCGCCGCGGCGCGCGCACAGCATTGCCGCGCAGGGCGGCATCAACGCCGCCAAGAATTACCAGAACGACGGCGACAGCGTTTACCGGCTTTTTTATGACACGGTGAAGGGCGGCGATTACCGGGCCCGCGAAGCGAACGTCTACCGGCTGGCGCAGTTGAGCGTGAACATTATTGACCAGTGCGTGGCGCAGGGCGTGCCTTTCGCGCGAGAGTACGGCGGGACGCTGGCGAACCGTTCGTTCGGCGGGGCCCAGGTGTCTCGCACGTTTTACGCGAGGGGGCAGACGGGCCAGCAGCTTTTGCTGGGTGCCTACCAGGCCCTGATGCGGCAGGCGGACGCCGGCACGGTAACGCTTTTTCCGCGCATGGAGATGCTAGATCTGATCGTCGTGGACGGCCGCGCGCGCGGGATCGTCACGAGGCATCTGCTGACGGGAAAGGTGGATGTCCATATCGCCGATTGCGTCATTCTCGCGACGGGCGGCTACGGGAACGTCTTTTACCTTTCGACGAACGCCAAGAATTCGAACGCCACGGCAATCTGGAGGGCCTACAAGCGGGGGGCGCTGATGGCGAACCCGTGCTTTACGCAGATCCACCCGACGTGCATCCCGGTCTCTGGAGAATACCAGAGCAAGCTTACCCTGATGAGCGAATCGCTTCGCAACGACGGGCGGATCTGGGTGCCGAAGAACGCGGAAGATAAGCGCCGGCCAAACCAGATTCCCGAGGGCGAGCGTGATTATTACCTTGAGCGGCGCTACCCGGCCTTCGGCAACCTGGTGCCGCGCGACGTGGCTTCGCGCGCCGCCAAAGCGGTATGCGACGAGGGGAGAGGCGTGGGGCCGAGCGGCCTGGGGGTTTACCTCGATTTTGCCGAAGCCATCGGACGCTTGGGCAAGCACAAGATCGAAGAACGCTACGGCAACCTCTTCGAGATGTACGAGAGCATCACGGGTGAGAACCCATACGAAGTGCCGATGCGCATCTTCCCGGCTGTCCACTATACGATGGGCGGCTTGTGGGTGGATTACAACCTGATGACCACGATTCCCGGCCTGTTCGTCGGAGGCGAAGCGAACTTCTCCGATCACGGCGCGAATCGCCTGGGCGCCAGCGCCCTGATGCAGGGCCTCGCGGACGGCTACTTTGTGCTTCCTTACACGATCGGCAATTACCTTGCCGATCACCGGCCGGATAAGCTCGACGAACACTGTCCGG
>CAZXBZ010000344.1:0-4323 GCA_964639135.1 uncultured Solibacteraceae bacterium
TCCGGGCCATCTTCCACCAGCCGGGCGAGAGGCGTTGCCTCGCGCGCGCCGTTCGCACGCACATAGAGCGCCTCGCCCGCCGGAGCGCCGCTGCCCGCGGCGGAGGCGGCGAAAAGCCCGGGCGCGGAAGGGTCGATATAAAGCCAATCCTTGTGCGTGAGTTGCTGCCCATCGTAGAGGAACAAACTGGCGATGCCGGCGGCCAGGCCTTCCGGAATTAGCAGATTGATCTGTCCCGGCGAGACAAAAACCAGGCCCGCGTTCAGTGTCTTTCCACCGGGGTCACGAATCTCCACGCGAACTCCCGCCAGAACCGCGGGCAAACCGGGACCCGCGGCGTATGCCGTCTCCCGCGCCAGGCCGTCGCCGAACACCGACGCAAGAGACCCGGCGGAGGTATGACGGCGCAGAAAGCTCGCCGCATTCGTTTGCACGGCCGAGCCGCGCGCCCGGATACCGTCATCAAAGCCGCGCAGGAACTCCCATGCGACCTCGATGCCACCCGCCGGCCAGCCCTGAACCGTTTGCGGCAAGGCGGCAAAGCGCACTTGAGAGCCAGCTTCGCAGCCGCTCCAATCCGTCACGCGCCAGAACGCCGTTTGGCGGCGCCACTCGCTCTCGGCTTCGCCCGCGCATTGCTGCCGTGCCGCCCAGAATTGCGCTTGCGCGCCGGCGGTCGAAAGGGGCTGGGGTTCGGCGTCCGCTGCCGCCGGGGCGCTGCCCCAGATCATGACCGGTACGCGGCCCGGATGCTCGCATACCCTGATCTCGGCCTCATCTTCGCCCGCGGCCTTCAGCCCTATCGCCGGATCCACCAGCACCACTCCCGCGAAGGCGTCCGGCGCCTGGCAAGCGGCGAGCGCGGCCACATCCGCGCCTTGCCGAACCCCGAGCAGATAGATCCGCCGCGCATCGACGCCGGGCTGGCGGACAAGGTCCGCGTTCGCTTCGAGGGGCAACTGGGAATCGTTCGGCCACGATAAACCGAAATCGGGTTCAAGATTCCACGCCGCGGAGCTTTCCTGGCCAGTGCTCCCTTCGGAGCCCGCGGTCCCGGCCTCCCACACTTCCACGACAACCCGTTCGCGTTCCGCGAATTCGGCAAGACCTGCCTGCTCCGCGAATGCGAGGCCGCCCGAGGCGCTGGGAGGGAGCGCAACCAGAGCCGGACACTCGGAATCGCGCTCCCGGCAGGCATCCGGAAGATAGCGAAAAGCGCGGTGCGGGGCCCCGATCCGGCTGGGCGATGCCCTCTCTGCCTCTTCGAATTTCGCGGTGAGAGGCACGCTCTCGACCGGGAAAGCGGCGTTTAGAGCATCCTGAATCTCGTAATAGAACCGATTGAATCCGCTGCCGGAATTCCGCTGAAAAATCAGAAACGAGTAGCCTCGCCGGCGGTCGATATACGGGCTTACGCCGTATGACCCCTGCGAGCTGTTCGCATCGCTTACACCGTCGGTCATGCCCTCGAGCCAGTTCCCGAGGCCGTAGCGATTCGCGCCGGCGCCAGGATGAACGGCATCATCCGCGGCGTAGAAGGAGGAGGCGATACGCGCGCCGCGCGTCTGGTCCGCGAGCATCAGATCCACGCCGCGCCGGGAGAGGATCCGCATGCCTCCCCACGTGCCGCGCGCCACCAGCATTTCGAGAAAGTGTAAATAGTCATCCGTCGCGGACCACGCGCCGGCGGCGACATCGGGGTTCAGTAGGGGCCCTCCTGGCTGGAAGGTCGTCGAGGCCATCCCAAGCGGCTGCGCGATCCGTTGCCGAAACAGGTCCTCCCAGAACCTGCCGGAAGCCACTTCCGCCACCCGGGCGCCTGCCCGCATCGCGGCGTCTCCGTAGTGGAACGCCGTCGCGGGCGGGTAGAGCAGCGGAGTCCGTGAGATTTCCTGGATGCAATTGTCGGCGGTTTTCGCCGCCTCGTCCAGACAGTGAAAGTCCGCGCGAATGCCGCTTGTGTGCGAAAAAATCTGCCGCAGTGTGATGGGCGCCTTGTCGTCGCGAAAGTAGTAGAGGTGCAGCCCGGCGGGGTCGTCCCAGGAAAGAAGCCCTTCATCCACCATCGATTGCACGGTCGCCGCGGTCAGCCACTTGGAGGCCGAGGCAATCGCCGGCGAGCCCACTCCGCCGTGTCCCTCGGTCGCCCTCCGGTAGACCACCGCGCCATGATGCATCACCACCAATTCGAGATCGCCGCGCATGGCGAACGCCGCTCGTTCGATAATCGGGTCGAGCGCGGAAAGATCCGGAACGCCCTGGGCCTTGGCGGGTATCGCGCCGAGGCCGGCAAGCAGCAGGCAATAGCAGAACAGCCAACGCACCATGCGGAACACGCAATCCGGCCGCGGCCATCGCCGCGCCCTTTCGCAGTGTAGCAATCCGAAGAGAACTGAATTCGGGCCTCCGCGGCTGCCGGCCTCGAGACGCTGGCCGCGGCGTCTCCGTGCGCGAAGACCGTGCTCCCTTGACCTTCCGCGGAGCGCCTGCGATCCTCTAAGTGATGCCGCGCTGGTTTGAACGCCAGCGCCCGAAACAGGCGCCCGCGAGGGCGTAATTGGGAAGCCGGTGAAAATCCGGCGCGGTCCCGCCACTGTGATGGGGAAGCCCGTTGCGAATGCCACTCGGAATACCGGGGAAGGCGCAACAGGGCGCTGGCGCACTGCCTGAACCTCCAAGCCAGGAGACCTGCCTGTTTCGTGAGCAGCAGACTTTCTGCGGGAGACAGAAAGAGTGCGCACCAGAGACCACGCCCGCGCGTTCGCGATCGCGTTCACTCCTAGGCACTGCCCTGTTTTCTCCCCACTTTTTAGGGGGATTCCATGAAGTTCGTTCCAGCGCCGTTCGGCGCTTTTCTTAGACATCTGACACATCTGGCGCCGCTCTGTGCCGGCGTCCTGATGCTTTCGGCGGTATCGATCGCCGCGACACTCGAAGGCAAGATTGAAGATCCGGCGGGCGCGCTTGTGCGCAACGCCACGCTCCGGCTGCTCAGCCGTGACGGCTCCACCGCGCGCGCGACGCGCAGCGATGCGGCGGGCGCGTTCCGCCTGGAGAATATAGCCGCTGGTGAATACCTGCTGGTGGTGGAAGCGCCTGGCTTCCCCGCGCGGAGCCGGCCTATGACTCTGGCTCCGGATGAGACTATCGAGGAAACCATCGTGCTCAAACTGGGCAGCTTGCGGACCGCCGTGGATGTCACGGCCGCCAGCGCGCCGCTCCAGTTGGATGAAATCGCAAAAGCCGGCGACACCGTCTCCGCGCAAGAAATAGAGAACCGCGACGAGTTCTCTCTGGCCGCGGCCGTGCGCCTGCTGCCCGGAGTTCGCGTAAGCCAGTTCGGCGGGCCAGGCAATATGATCTCCATCCAGATGCGCGGCTTGCGCACTCAGGACACCGCCGTGCTCTTCGACGGATTACGGGTTCGTGACGCCGCTGATCCGCAGGGCGCGCCAAGCCCTTTTCTGGAAGTGCTCAATATGATGGATACCGCCTCGGTGGAAGTGCTGCGCGGTTCGGGCTCATCGCTCTACGGAAGCCATGCCATCGGGGGCGCCATCAATATCCGCGGCGATGAAGGCGGCGGCCCCTGGCGCGGAAGCCTGCTGGCTGAAGGCGGCGGCCTGGGGTTTCTGCGGGGCCTGGCGCGCACGAGCGGCGGCATCGGAAATCGCTTGCTTGTGAGCGCCGCGCTCGGGAATTTGAACGTGCGCGACGGCGTGAACGGCGTAAATCCGCACCGCAACCTCAACGGCCAGGGCTTCGCGCGCTGGCTGATTTCACCGGGCATGTCGCTCTCGGGCCGGGTCACGGGAATTACGTCCTGGACACGGCTCACGGATAGCCCCTTCGTCGCTTTTGAGCAACTCGGCAACATTCCCGCGAATGGCGTCATCCATCCGATTCCGCTCGGCGACGCACAGCTTTCGCGCCTGGAGCGCGGCCTGCCCGTCGATTACGGCAACACCAATTATGTGCCCGCGCCAAACGACCCGGATTACGCGCGCGCCGCCACCATCATGAACTACGCCGCGACGTTCCGCCACGAATTGACCTCGGTTGCGTCATGGCGCGTCAGCTACCAGGGATTGGATTCCCAGCGCCGTTTCGATGACGGCCCCGGCGGCAATAGCTACGAGCCCCAATTCAACAGCCGCAGCCGCTACAACGGACGCATCCACCTGCTCCAGGCCCGGGCCGATGTGACGCCGCTCCCGAGCCAGGCGCTCACCTTCTTCTACGAGCGCGAGATGGAGCGCTACGAGGGACGCAATACCGACGAGAATCCGGACCCGGCCGGGCGCCTCTCCGATAGCACCGTCG
>CAZXBZ010000345.1:0-4301 GCA_964639135.1 uncultured Solibacteraceae bacterium
GTGGAAGTAAAAACCGATCAGCAGGTAGCTGCACAGCCCCACGCCTTCCCATCCGACGAATAGCAGCAGGTAGTTGTTCGCCAGCACCAGCAAAAGCATGAAGAAGACGAACAGATTCATGTAACCGAAAAAGCGATAGTAGCCGCCATCGTGCTCCATGTATCCGATGGAATACACATGAATCAGAAGGCCGATTCCAGAGACGACAAGGATCATCACGGCGCTCAGCGGATCGAGCAGAAAACCCAGTTGCGCACTCAGGGCGGAGACGCCGCCGCCGAGAAGCTTGAGCGGCATGCCGGCGATCCATTCGTAAAGCACTACCTCGTGTCTCCGCGTCGCGAGACCTGCTAACTGGATGGCCGCCGCCGCGCTCCAAAGAAAGCTCAGCAGCACAAGCCCGGTGCATAGATATCCGACCCACCGCCTGGCGCTCGAAGCGGCCGGGTGCGAGTGGCCTTCGCCGCCATGCTCTGGCCGGCCTTCCTCGCCGCCGCCAGCCGGGAGAAGTGATTCCGAAACGGCGTCCCTCGACGGCGCTTGCGGATCGAGTCTCCGGCCCCATAGGAGCATTGCCACCGCCCCCATCAAGGGGAAGAGCGGGATGAGCCAGATGCTATCGAGAAAATTCATGCCTGCCGCCTTACCACTTCAGCAACCGGATTTCGTCCGCCTGCACCGTCATTTTGTTGCGGAACAGCGCGATCAGGATGCCAAGGCCGATAGCCGCTTCCGCGACCGCGACGGCGATGATGAAGATAGCGAATATCTGCCCTTCAACTCCGTCATAAAGCCGTGAAAATCCCACCAGGTTGACATTCACGCCGTTGAGCATCAGTTCGATCGACATGAGGATAATCACCAGGTTCCGCCGCGCCAGGACGCCGAGACTGCCGATAAGAAATAGCGCGGCGCCCAGGACGAGATAATGTGTGAGGGTGATGGGGTAGAACAGCGCTTCCATCGCTAGATTTCCTCTCCACTTTCGAATCCAGGCGCTTCCGTCATATCGAGGGGCGTTCGCTTGCGCGCCAGCAGTACCGCACCGATCATGGCCACGATCAGCAGCAGCGACGTGGCCTCGAACGGAACCAGGTACTCGGAGAACAACACGTCCGCGATGCGCTCCGTATTGCCCTCGCCCGGGACGGCCGGCGCGGCGGCGACCGCCCAATCCGCGTGCGCGGATTGTTCATGCTGGTGCCGCGCGATTCCTCCAACGGTGAGCAGCCCGGCACCGATTACCGCCGCCAGCGCCAGCGCCCACTGTCCGTTGAACTGCCGGAACGCCGCCGCTTCGTCGAGGTTCACGAGCATGATTACAAAGAGGAAAAGCACCGTGACGCCGCCAATGTAAAGCAGAATCTGCACGGCGAACAGGAACTCGGCTTTCTGCAGTAGAAACAGGCCTGCAACTCCGATGAGTGAGGCAATAAGACTGATCGCGCTATGCACGGCGCTCGTCCGGGTGATGGTAAAGATCGCGCCCGCGATCGCGAGCAGCGCGAACGAGTAGAAGAATATGGCATCCATCAGCATAGAGCTTTCCCGTCAGAAAAGACCGTGTTCCGTGAGCGGCCGCGTCCGAGGCGCAAGGGCCTAGAAGTCATACTTGGCCGGCTTCGGACCCTCCTCCAGCGCCTGGCGGTCCCATACGGCCCCGTCCCGCGAAAAACTCGCGAGTTCGAAATCCTGTGTTAACTCGAGCGCGTCCACCGGGCAGGCGTCTTCGCAGAGGCCGCAGAACATACAGCGCGAAGTATCGTAGGTGAAGGTCGTCAGTTCCTTCTTTTTGGTCTCCGGGTTGCGGACCGTACCGACCACGATCAGGGTCTCCGGACAGGCCAGGGCGCAGAGATTGCAGCCGATGCAGAGCGTTTCACCGGTCTCCGCGTCCACGTTGAGGCGCGGCGCGCCGCGGTAGCGCTCCGCGATTTCGGGCCGGTGGGCCGGATACTGCTCCGTGACGATATCCTTGGGGCGCTGCTGTTTGAATGTGGTGAGCAGTCCCTCAATGAGATCGGTAAAGAGGAACTTGTTCCAGAACTTCATGGTCCGAACCTCCATCCCTTAACGGTCCACTTCCCCCAGAACGATGTCAATCGTTCCGATCACGGCGACACAATCCGCGATCATTGTGCCGCGCACCATCTTATCGAGCGCCTGCAGGTTGATGAACGAAGGCGGCCGCACGCGAAGCCGGTAGGGCTGAATGGAGCCGTCGCTGACGATGTAATAGCCAAGTTCTCCCTTTGGGGCCTCGATCGAAACGTACACTTCCCCGACGGGTGGCTTCAGCACCTTGGGAACTTTCGCCATGATGGGTCCGTCGGGGATGTTGGCCACCGCCTGGCGGATAATACGCACGGACTGGCGCAATTCTTCCATGCGAACGAGATAGCGGTCGTACGTATCGGCGTTCTCGCCCACCGGGATATCGAAGTCATAATTTTCGTAGCCGGAATACGGGAGCGCCTTGCGGATATCCCACTTGACGCCGGCGGCGCGCAGAACCGGGCCGGTCACGCCGTATTGCTTGCAGTCGGCGGCGCTCAGAATCCCCACGCCGCGAAGACGCGAGACCCAGATGCGGTTACTCGTAAGCAGCGCCTCGTACTCGCCGACACGCGGGGAGAAGCGGTCACAGAATGCGAGCACGTCTTCGGTAAAACGGTCATACAGGTCGTATTGCAAGCCCCCAATGCGGAAGGCGTGAGTGGTCAGGCGCGCGCCGCAGTATTCCTCGAAGATATTCAGGATCTCTTCGCGCTCGCGCAGGGTGTAGAAGAGCGGCGTAATGGCTCCGATGTCGAGCGCGTGCGTGCCCAGCCAGATCAGGTGGCTTGCAATCCGGTTAAGTTCGGTCAGGATGACGCGGGCAACCTGAGCGCGCGGCGGCGCTTCGACATTCAGCAGCTTTTCCACCGCGAGGCAATAGCCCAGGCCGTTGCTCACCGCGGCGATGTAATCCATGCGGTCCACATAGGGAGCAAACTGCGTGTAGGTGCGGTTTTCGCCGATTTTCTCGACGCCGCGATGCAGGTAGCCGATCACGCAATCCGTGCCCATGACCCGTTCGCCGTCGAGTTTCAGGATCACGCGCAGCACGCCGTGCGTCGAGGGATGCTGCGGCCCCATGTTGATGACGAGTTCGTTGCTGTCGAGTAGATTGGTTTCCGCCACGCCCGTCCTCGCTATTGCGCGCTCTCGATGTGCAGATTTTCCCGCACCCAGCGCTGGTCCTGTTGAATGATGCTGTAATCTTTCCGCAGCGGATGGCCTTCCCACTCGTCGGGCATCAGTATCCGGCGCAGGTCCGGATGGCCGCTGAATCGAATTCCGAACATGTCGTAGATTTCACGCTCCATCCAGTTCGCCGAGGCGTAGACGGAGACGGCGCTTGCCGCCTCCTCATTCTCCGCCACGCGCGTCTTGAGGCGGATCCGGTGGTTCCGCGAGAAACTGTACACGATATAGACAAGCTCGAAACGCTTCTCCTCCTTGGGATAATCGACGGCGGTTTCCTCGGCGAGATACTCGTAGTCATAGGCATCGCGCAGAAGCAAAAGCAGTGGAACGACGGTCTCCGGGGTGACTTCGAAGAATTCCTGCTCCCGGTAAGTAGCGGCCCGAAGCACCCCCTCGCCGAAAGTCTCCTTCACGAATGCTGGAATCTCTCCCTCCCAAGGCTCGGCCTGCATGGGCGCCGGAGCCTTGACGGGCGGGTGTTTGGCTTCAGGCTTGGGGGCCGGTTTGGGCGCGGCGCCGGCTTGGACGCTGGGAGCCGCGACGGCGGCCGGCGGAGAGGCCGGTGCATTGGCTGGCTCCGACGCTGGATTCTCCTTCGCGGGTGCGGGTTGCGGTTTCAGGTTCTCGTCCATTGTGCCTGCCTCGCCCTCCTCGCGCGCCCGAACTCAGGCGCCCTGCGAAGTCTCCCCAATGTCCGAGTGCTGCCCGAACCGTTGGGATCGCGACCTCGAGAACTTCAAGAATATCACAAACAAGACTATATGGTCCTAAATAAACCTTTCTCGGCCGGGAGCGCTTCCGCCCAAGCCGCGAAAGGGGCGGGCCGGTCTCAGGGAGCCCATGCCGGAACCACGTAGGCATAGAATACGACCACCAGCCCGATCGCCGAAGCAAGAAAAATACTGTGCCTGAGTGTATACCGGAAGAGCCTGGATTCTTCCTTTGTGGCCATGCCGGCTGCCGCCACCGCGACGGCGATGCTCTGCAGGCTGATCATCTTCCCCATTACTCCCCCGCTCGAATTCGACGCGGCCATGAGCACCGGGTTCAGG
>CAZXBZ010000346.1:0-4232 GCA_964639135.1 uncultured Solibacteraceae bacterium
CCGGTGGCCGGGCACGCCATCTGGCTGCTCGACGATCTGAAGGCGGCCCGCAAGAAAATCATGCGCGCCACGACGGATTCGAACCCCGCCGTCGATTTCGATTCGATGGGCGAGGGAGTGGCCAACCTTCTGACGATCTATCAGGCCTTCACGGAAATCACGGACGAGCAACTGCGGGCGGAATTCAGCGATATGCGTTATGGCGACCTGAAGAAGCGCGTGGCCGACGCGGTGACCGCCGGCCTCGAGCCCATCCAGCGGCGCTACCGCGAAATTACAAGCGACCCGGCAACCATCGAGCGGCTTCTCGATGACGGCGCGGACCGCGTGAGACCCATCGCCGAAGCCACCGTCCGGCTTGCCAAGGAGCGCATGGGGCTCTACCTGCATGGTTCGTAACACGGCATCCGCGCGCATTGCCGAGTATGTGGATCTCCTCAAGGAGAATCCGGATTTTCGCTGGCTCTGGCTTGCCCAGATTGTCAGCGAGTTGGGTGACTGGTTCTACACGGTCGCTCTCTACAGCCTGCTGCTCGACCTCACGGGCAGCGCGGAATCGATCGGTATCGCGATCGTTCTCCAGGTGCTCCCGCAGGTTCTTATCGCTCCCGCCGCTGGCGCCCTCAATGACCGTCTGAGCCGCAAGAAGCTCATGATCTTCTCCGACATCGTGCGCTTTTTTGTCGTACTGGCGATGCTGCTCATAAACAGCGCGGACATGGTGTGGCTCATCTATGTGCTGCTACCGCTTGAAACCATGGCCTGGGGTTTGTTTGAACCCGGACGGAGCGCCATGGTGCCGACCATTCTTCCTTTCCGCCATCTGGTGCGCGGAAACGCGCTTTCGGCCGCCACCTGGAGCTTTAATCTGGCCGTCGGTGCAACGCTCGGGGGAACCGTGGCGGCGTTTTTCGGACGGCCCACCGCATTCGTTGTGAATGCTTTCACCTTTCTTCTTTCCGCCTGGTTCATTAGCCGGATACGCAAGAAAGAGATTCATCTCGAAAACAGCCCGCCCTTCCAGGTGAAGGAGCTTTTCGATTTCCAGCCGACGCTCGAAGGCCTCCGCTATGTGCGGCAAGACCGGAAGCGGGTCGCCGTCCTGTGCCTGAAGGGCGGCCTCGGGCTAATGGGCGCGCACAACGTGATTCTGCCGGTTTACGGGGAACGTATTTTCCCCATGACGGAAGTTTTGAGCGATTCGAGCCGTGCTGGCATGCTCGGCATGAGCCTGCTGATGGCGTGGCGCGGCGTGGGCGCCCTGGTTGGGCCGCTGATCGGCGCGGTATGGGCGGGCGACAGCCAGAGGCGCATGCGGAAAGGCATCGTGGCCGGTTTCGCCATGACCGCGTGCGGCTATTCGCTGCTGGCGCTGGCGCCCAATGCCTGGCTGGCAAGCCTCTGCGTCGTTCTGGCCCACGCGGGCGGCTCCATCATCTGGGTCTTTTCCACCACGCTCCTCATGATACTGAGCGACAACCGCTTCCGCGGCCGCGTGTTCGCCGCCGAATTCGCCTTGCACTTCCTCATCGTCGCGCTGGCAAGCTACGCCGCGAGCAACGCGATCGACGCGGGCGTGACGGTAAGGCAGGCATCCCTCTTCATGGGGCTTTCCCTGGTGCTGCCGCTTGTGATGTGGCTTCTGGTGTTACCCTTCTGGCGGAATGCTCCGGACAGTATCACCCCGCAGGATGACAATGCGTGAGAAGCCTTCCTCGAGGGCAGGCGCCTCGAACCTCCGCCACATGCGGTGCATCACCTCGGGCGGCACCATCCGTGCCCGCCCCGCGTTCCGCTCCAGACACAGCTCAAGCGATTCATCGAACCACAGCGCCTCTACGTCACAGTCGTAGAGTCTGGCGAGGTGCATGTACGGCTTTCTTTCCCATTGGCTGAGGTGCGTGGCATCCACATAAGTCGCGGGACGCTTCAATGCAAGGCGCTTCTTCAGCAGCCACCGCAGCACCATGAAGACGGTGCGGTTCGCCGTTTGATCGTCGTCATCGTCCAGCAGCAGCTTTCGCAGCCCGTCGGACGAGAGCGCGGTGATCCCGTGCCGGTCCAGCCACGTACTTTTCCCGGAACCGGGGAGGCCGATGGTCAGGATGATTCGTTGTCTGCCTGGAACGGAGGGATCCATTTGCGAAGGCCTGGCACTCCCAGTATTCCACACGGCTCTCCAGCGCCCGGCTCCAATGCCGGGCCGCGGCTTGAAACCTGAGCCGGAAATTGAAACCAGAGAGCCGCCCGGAACCTCTATGATGAAAGTAGCCGAATGGCAACATCGCTTCATTCCTCAAGCGCCCCAGGCGAGGCGCGGTCTTCCCAGAAGAGGCCCTGGATCCTTCCCGCCATCGGCTATGTGCTGTCGGTCGTCTGTCTGATCTGGGTCTACTGGGGCTACCCCTGGCACAAGGAACTGCCCAAGCTTCTTCGTATCGATTGGCATTGGGTTGTCATCGGATGCGCCTTCGAGGTGGGCACGTACTTCGTGCAGGGCTGGCGCTGGAGCCTGGCGCTTCGCCCGGTGGGCCACGTGAAGACCACGCTCGCGACGCGCGCCGTTTACGTGGGTATCTTCGCGAACGAAGTGCTCCCCATGCGGACGGGCGAGGTGCTGCGCTGTTTTCTGCTTGCGAAATGGACCCATATCCGCTTGAGCATCGTGTTCTCCTCGGCGGTGCTTGAGCGAGTGATGGACGGCGTCTGGCTGCTGGCGCTGTTCGGCGCCGCCGTCAGTTTCATGGATCTGCCGCAAAGCGTCGTCTGGGGAGCGCAAGCGCTTGCCACGCTGGTGACGGTTCTCGGCCTGGCGCTGGTCTCGCTGGCGCTTAGCAGGGGCCTGGCGCGCCGTTTTGCCCGGATGGGCAAGCGGGCCCGGAAATTCGCGGCGTTTATCCTGGGGTTTAACGTCCTGGGCCGTTCCCGCACCCTGCTGTGGTCTTTCCTGGCGAGCCTCGCTTACCTGCTCTTTCAGGTAGTGCCGATCTACGCGCTTGCTCACGGCTACGGCGTCCCGCTCACCGCTTACGCCGCCATGACGGTGCTGGTGATTCTGCGCCTGGGCACCGTTCTGCCACAGGGGCCGGGCAACGTGGGCGTGGCGCAGGCCATGCTGGTTCTGGGGCTCAGTCTCTTTGGAGTGGATCGCAACACCGCCACCGGGCTGGCCACCGTGCTGTTCGCGGTGATCACGGTGCCCTTGGTAGCCACGGGCTTCATCGCCTTCCTGATTACCGGCATGAAGCTGCGCGACGTCTTCGATAGCGGGACCATCGAAGCTCACCGGGATTAGCCGGACGCCGCGGGATCCCGCTAAATATCCAGGTGCTTCACATCGAGCGCGTTTTCTTCGATGAACCTGCGCCGGTTTTCAACGTTCTCGCCCATCAGCGTGGAGAAGATCTCCTCGCATTCGACGATGTCTTCCAGGCGAACCTGCAGCAGCGTGCGCCGTTCGGCATTCATCGTGGTCTCCCAGAGCTGCTCGGCGTTCATCTCCCCGAGACCCTTGTAACGCTGGATGGAAGCGTCCTTCATCCCTTCCTTCTTTACGGCCTCAAGCAGCGCCTGCCAGTTCAGAATTTCGTCGCTCGCGTCGCCGCGCCTCACGGTAAACGGCGGGAAGTTGGCGTTTGCGATGTCTCGCGCGATCACCCGGAAGCGGCGGTATTCCGGGCTTTGGAACAGATCCACCCCGATACGCCGTTCGGCCTGCGTGGAATCGAGATAGGTCAGCCGGTGCGAAGAATTTTCTTCATCCCAGCTCAGGCCGCAGTTCAGGCCAGCCGCCTCCATCCTCTCCTTCAGTTTCGCGAGGCTTTCGGGCACTTCCTCGCGCGGACCGGTTACTTCGTCCCGCCTGTCGAGTTTGAGGCTGGTATCGAGCAGCATTTCCACCACCCGGGAATCACGGAGCCGGCGTTCGAGCTTCGGCGCAATCAGCGTGAGGTCTTCGAGCGATAGCAGCAGCTTCTGCAATTCGCCCCGCTCGAGCGCCTCCCGGCCGCCCCCGTTCCGGCTCACTTCCACCTGGATGTTCCGCATCGCGCGGCGCAGAATCTCCGTCGCGAATTCCTTGTCGTCCTTGATGTAAACTTCGCTGCGGCCCTGCTTGATCTTGTAGAGCGGCGGCTGCGCCACGTAGACGTGTCCGCGGGTAATGAATTCCTGCATGTGGCGGAAGAAGAACGTGAGCAGCAGCGTGCGGATGTGCGAGCCGTCCACGTCGG
>CAZXBZ010000347.1:0-4230 GCA_964639135.1 uncultured Solibacteraceae bacterium
CTCTGCGCACATGGCCCGCAGATTCGCATGCTCCCTGTCATCAATAGAAATGAATAGCACGCCATTGTGCGTAAGCAGATCGCGGGCAATTTTAAGTCGCGGATACATCATGGATAGCCAGTCAGTGTGAAAACGACCAGATGCGTCGGTGTTTGCGATGTTCTTGCGTCCATCACTTTCAATCTGACCTGTACGCATCAAGTAGTTGCGCACATTATCTTGGAAGTCATCTTCGTAGACGAAATCACCGCCCGTGTTGTAGGGCGGGTCGATATAGATGAGCTTGACCTTTCCGGAAAAGCTCTTGCGCAGCAGCTTGAGCACTTCGAGGTTGTCGCCCTCGATCATCAGGTTGCGCGTGGTATCCCAATCGACGCTGTCTTCCGGACAGGGACGCAGCGTGCCGGTGGACGGCGTCAGGGCAAGCTGGCGGGCGCGGCGCTTGCCATGCCAGTTCAGACCATACTTCTCTTCACGTTCTTCAACAGAGCCGCCCAGCAACTGCTTGAGAACCTCGAAGTCCAGTTTCCCTTCGGTGAAGGCTTCCGGAAACAGCGCCTTGAGCTGCTCGACATTCTCCGCGACGATACCGAGGGAGTGGGTTTCCGGGTCTTGGGCGGTGAGTGGTTTCATCTTGTTTTATTTCCCTAAAGGGTCTCTTCAGTCGCGGCCAGTTCTGCTTCCAGCCGTTTGATTTCGGTATTGAGTTCGACGCGGCGGTTGATCTGCTTTTCCCTATCGGCATTCGCCTTCAAAGTGCTTAGGTCGCGCTTCAAGCGGGCATGCACGCTCAGGCCAGCGCGGACGGCGACGGCGTACTCCGGCGATTCCGGCAGCCGAAAAACTCCCGTGATCCACGCGGCTTCTAACGCGGTAAGCCGCTCGATCCATCCGCCATACAGCGCGAACAGGTTCCGCGCCGGGAGCCGCGAGACCGCCATGCTTTTCAGAAACGCTTCTTCCTCCGCGGATGGCGTTCCCGCCCCAAGCGGAATCTGACGAAGTTCCTCCAGCACCACCTTGCCGCCTTCGCTCTGCGACCAACGCTTATGCGCTACCGACAAGCTCATAGCGCCTTCGCGCACGCTCACCAGCAGCACGGGGTAGGGTATCGCGCGGTGGATCAATTCCATCAAGCGCGGCGTCCGTGCCCCCTCGCGAATCGCCGCTGTCAAGAGCTGTATTTCCAGATACTCGCGCGCCGCATCCCGGAACGCCGGTACGCCGATATTGGTGGGCTTGAGCGCCGCCACCCAATGCAATTCTTCAATGCCGTCCATGATCCGGCGTTTGTCGGCCGCCGTCGGTGCGCCCCGCTCCGCCAGCAGGCGTTTGGGCACGCGCAAATCCACCCGTGCGCCCGGCGGGATGCCCAGCGCGCCCAAGACCCGATCAAAACGGAGGGCGTCGAAGTTCATGCCACCGCGCCCTCCGGCGCGGCATCGGGCAGCACCACCAGAAACGCGACCGCCTCGAAATTGTGGATGCCCTGAAACTCGCCTTTCATCGCATGCGTGCCGCCCGGCGTAAACAGGCTCTCGACCGCGCGCTCCTGCTCTTTGCCCGCAATCGAAGCAACCGCCGCGGCAAGCAGTTCCCGCGCCCCGCTCATGTCCTTGCCGCTGCGCGTTTCCCGGTCGAAGCGGGCGCACGCCCCGGCATCCGGCAGGTCCCGTCCAACGCAAAGCTGCCGGAGCCGGTCCAGCGTTTGCTTTGCCTGGCTGAAGGGTAACAGCACGGCGCCATCCTCGCCCACGTGTACCATATAGTGCGGCGCAAGTGGGTAGCCCGGCTCCACCGTCTGAAACGCCGTCCCGCCCGCTGCGCGCAGACAGAAAAGAACGCCGGGCGGAATGGCGGCGTCGCCGTTTCCGTTGGAACAGGTGACGGCGAACGTGCCCAGGGGTAGGGCCTCGAGCCGTCCAGGGTATTCCCTGAGATAACTGGAAAGATCGATGCGGAAATCGTTCAGCGTCAGATCCGTAATAGAGATACCGCTGCTCAGATCTTCGACGTCGATGATGGCGTCCTGCATCTTCAGCAGCTGCTTGCGACGGTATTCCAGATCGTTCATCTCGCCGCTGGCCTGAGATTCGATCAGGTTCTCTTCGCCCGTCGCCGAAACATCCAGCAGCGCCATGCGCCCGCTCACGCGCTGTTCAAGATTGATGTATTCCTCAAGCTCGATGTTCGGCCAGAAGTTCACCAACTGGATGCGGGTGTTGGGTGAACCCAGGCGGTCGATGCGCCCGAAACGCTGGATGATCCGCACCGGGTTCCAGTGAATGTCGTAATTGATGACCGTGTCACAGTCCTGCAGGTTCTGGCCTTCGCTCACGCAGTCCGTGGCTATGAGCAGATCGACTTCGCCTTCCGAGGCCAGGTCTTCCGGTCGCTCTTTCGAGCGGGGCGAAAACGCCGTGATGATGCTGACGAAGTCCTTGCGCACATTCGGGAGGGTCGTCTGGTTCCGCCCCGTGCCGGTGACGAGCGCGGAATGCAGGCCAAGCTCGCTACGCGCCCAGCCGGAGAGTTCCTGATACAGGTATTGCGCAGTATCCGCAAAGGCCGTGAACACAAGGACCTTGCGATTGCCGGGGTTGAGCGGTTCTCGACATTTGCTCGTCAGGACTTCTTTGAGCGCTTTCAGCTTGGCGTCACGCGCAACGCCCACCTGACGGGCGGCCGAGAGCAGCGTCGCAAGCCGGTTGCGGTCTTCCGTCAGATCCTGCCGCCAGCGGACGCGGTCCACATCCTGCAACAGCACCTTGACCTTGCGGCCCACCAGCAGGCTTTCAAAGGCGGGATCATCCGCATCGACATCGTCGATATCAATTTCCTCAAGTGCTTCCGCCTGCGCTTCCAGCTTGGCGAGCGTGGCTTCCACGTCCGCAAGCTGGCGCTTGATGGTGAGGACAAAGGACGAGACGGAGCTTTCCATCCGCTTCAGCACGTTCACGCGCAGCAGATGAACAAGGCTCTCTTCTCGATCCGCCTGCCGGAAAAATCCTTCGCCGCCCCGGATCTGGGTGCTGTACTTCGCATCGTAGGATGCCTGCTTGTGCGGCAGCACATAGCGCAGTGGCGCATAGGCGGCGAGGGTCAGGCGGCGGATTTCATTGTTGATGTCCCGGATAGAGCGGAACTCCCCAGTCAGGTCCACATCGGGCTTAATGTTTAGCGGTTTGAGTCTCTCGGGAAAACGGCCCGTCTCGCTGGTGCCGTAGTATTTCTCGATATGCTTCCGCGACCGCGCGATGGTGAGCAGGTCGAGCAACTTGAAGTAATCGAAACCCAGCATGTCGAGCAGGCTCGATGGCGTTCTCTCCGCATCCTGCATCGCCAGCCAGCGGTTGAATTGGAGTTGCGCCTGCCGAACCGTCGACTCAATGCTGACGATGCCGTGTTCCATCAGTGAAGCGTCGTTCCCTTCGGTCACAAAAGCAATCTGGTTCTTGAGATCCGCCAGCCGGTTGTTCACCGGCGTCGCCGATAGCATCAGTACGCGGGTCTTCACGCCGTCCTTGATGATGCGTCGCATCAGCCGGCCGTACCGCGTCTCGCGCGTATTGTGTGTCGATTTGTTGCGGAAGTTATGGGATTCATCGATCACCACAAGGTCGTAATTGCCCCAGTTCACATGCGCAAGGTCGATGTCGCCCGATGCGCCGCCGTCCCGCGATAGGTCGGTATGGTTCAAGACATCGTAATTGAAACGGTCGGAGGCGAGGAAGTTACGGCGGTCATTGGCCTTGTAGAGCGTCCAGTTGTCCCGCAGGCGTTTCGGCGCCAGAACGAGCACGCGGTCGTTCCGCAACTCGTAATACTTGATGATGGCGAGCGCCTCGAAGGTTTTGCCAAGACCGACGCTGTCCGCGATAATGCACCCGCCCAGCCGTTCCAGCTTATCGATCGCGCCGATCGCGCCGTCCCGCTGGAACTTATAGAGCTTCTTCCAGACGGTCGTGTTGCGGATGCCGGTGGCGGATTTGACGATCCGCTCTTCATCGAGCTCGTCGCCCAGATCCTTGAAAATCTGGAACAGCGTCAGGTAGTAGATGAGCGATGCAGGCTTCGGACTGGCAAGCTCTTGAAGCCGCGCCAGGAAGGCATTCTTGTGCTGTTCATTAGCCGGAAGCGAGTTCCAGATGCTGGTGAACCATGCGCTGAATGTCGCGGATTCTTCCGGCCGTTCCGAGCATTGGATGAGGCTGAACTGGTTGCCGGGCG
>CAZXBZ010000348.1:0-4177 GCA_964639135.1 uncultured Solibacteraceae bacterium
ACCGGCTTTTCCACACAAGGAACGAAGACGGCGGAAGAGCATGCCGCCGCGCTGCTCGATCTATACGCCAAATGCCGCAAGGCGATCGGCTAGACGCCGGGCGGTCTTTGAAGGCGGGGCAATGGCGAACTCTGGAATTTGGAATCGGCGCGAATGGATCGGCGGCGTCGCCTCCGCCGCGTCCGCGTTACCGCTTGCCGCGCGGCAAGCACCCACCACGCTGGAGCAGCGGCTCGCTCCGCCCGCCGGCAAAGTCCAGGCCGTCGTCGATAGCGATACCTACAACGAGATCGACGATCAATTCGCCGTGAGCTACGCCATGCTCTCGCCAGAGCGCATGGAGATCGAAGCAATCTATGCGGCGCCTTTCCACAACGAGCGTTCGAATTCCGCCGGCGACGGCATGGAGAAGAGTTACGAGGAAATCCTGCGCATCCTGGGCCGCCTCGGCAAGCAGCCAGCGGGCTTCGCGCACAAAGGCTCGGAACACTTCATGACGGGCGCGGGGAAGCCCGTGGACAGCCCGGCCGCCCGCGACCTGATTCAAAAAGCGCTTCAGCCCCGCACCGGGCCGCTTTACGTCATCACCATCGGCGCTCCCACGAACGTCTCCTCGGCCCTGTTAATGGAGCCGAAAATCCTCGATCGTGTCGTGGTCGTGTGGCTGGGCGGGCAGCCCTTCGATTTCCCCACCGCCAGGGAATTCAATCTGTTCCAGGATATTCACGCCTCCCGGGTGCTCTACGATTCGGGCGTCGCACTCGTTGATATCCCCACCCGCAACGTCTCGGAACACCTCCGCACAACCCTGCCCGAAGTCAGCGCTCATCTGCGCGGAAAATCCCCCATCGCGGATTATCTCGCGAGGGAATTCGAACAATTCACGAAGGAGCGGCTCCCCGCGCCCGGTTTTCCCCTGTCGCGGGTGATTTGGGATATCTCCGCCGTGGCGTGGCTCGTAAATCCGGCCTGGATCCCTAGCAGCGTGGTCCCCAGCCCCGTTCTGACCGATGATTTCAAGTACAGGAGCGCGCCCGGCAGGAGCCCCGTCCGCGTTGCCACTCACGCCGACCGGGACCGCGTCTTCAACGACCTCTTCCGGAAACTCGCCGCGGCGAAAGGCTGACCGCCTGGCTTTCCAGATTTTGCGCCTGGATACCCGGATCAGCCGCCCGATTCCACCCGGTAATTTGGTGCTTCCTTCGTGACCACCACGTCGTGGACATGGCTTTCCCGCAGCCCCGCCACGGAAAGTTTCACGAAACGGGCCTTCTCCTGAAGCTCGGCGAGCGTGGCCGCCCCCACATACCCCATGCCCGATTTCACGCCGCCCACCATCTGGTACACCATCTCCGACAGCGGGCCTTTGTAGGGCACGCGGCCCTCCACGCCTTCGGGCACCAGCTTCTGCGTCGCATCGAGTCCGTACCGCTCCGAACTGCCTTGCGACATCGCACCGAGGGACCCCATCCCGCGATAGCTCTTGAACGTACGGCCCTGGTAGAGAATCATCTCTCCCGGGCTTTCTTCCGTTCCCGCGAAGAGGCTGCCGATCATCACACACTGTGCTCCGGCCGCGAGCGCCTTCGTGATGTCGCCCGAATACTTGATGCCGCCGTCGGCAATCAGGGAAACTCCCGCCGGCTCGGTCGCCTTCGTGCACTCCATGATGGCGGTAATCTGCGGCACGCCCGCGCCCGATACCACGCGCGTCGTGCAGATCGAACCCGGGCCGATGCCCACCTTGATGCCGTCCACCCCCAGATCCACCAGAGCTTTCGCGCCCTCGTACGTCGCGACGTTACCGGCGATCAATTGTGTTTCCGGATAATGGGCCTTTACGCGCCGGACGGCTTCGAGCACGCGCTCGGAGTGGCCGTGGGCGGTGTCGATCGCGAGCAGGTCCACCTTCATCCGGATCAGCTCCTGCGCGCGCTCAAAGAAGTCTCCTCCCGCGCCGATCGCCGCGCCCGTGCGCAAACGGCCATGGCTGTCCTTCGCGGCGTTGGGATACTTCATCTTCTTCTGAATGTCCTTGACCGTGATCAGGCCCTTCAGATTGTAATCGTCATCCACCACCAGCAGCTTCTCGATGCGATGCTTGTGGAGAATAACCTCGGCCTCCTCGAGGGTCGTGCCCACCGGCACGGTGATGAGGTTCTCCTTCGTCATCACATCGGAGATCGGCAGATCATAGCGGCTTTCAAAGCGCAGATCGCGATTGGTGAGGATGCCCACCAGGCGGTGATTTCGCACCACCGGAACCCCCGAGATGCGAAAACGCTTCATCACTTCAAGGGCGTCCGCAATCTTCTTATCGGGCTCGATCGTAACGGGGTCGACAATCATCCCGCTCTCCGAGCGTTTCACCCGGTCCACTTCTTCCGCCTGCCGTTCGATGGGCATGTTGCGGTGAATGATGCCGATGCCTCCCTCCCGGGCGAGCGCGATCGCCAGGCGGGATTCGGTCACGGTATCCATCGCCGCGCTGACGATGGGGATGTTCAGTGGAACTTCGCGTGTTACCTGGGTGGACGTATCCACCTGTGCCGGCAGAACGTTACTATACCCTGGGAGAAGAAGAATGTCGTCGAAGGTGAGCCCTTCTGCAATGCGTTCAAAATCCATGGCGGGTTCCCTTCATCATAAGAAACGGCAAGAAGTGGAGCAAGAAAATGCTCTCCGAGCGGTTGGAGGGTACTACGGCGCAAGCGGCCGGTAATAGAGATTGCGGAATGCGACGGGGCCATGATCCCCTTGCAGCATCAATGGGTTACGAGCGGCTTCCGGGATCGGCATGTGCGCCCGCGTGCCGCCTTCGGCCACGGCATTTTCCTGCACCGTCAAGCCGTTGTGCAGCACCTTCACAAAGCGCGCGCTTTCCACTTTCTTGCCGCTGGCATCAAAGCGCGGTGCGCGAAACCACGCGTGATAGCTCTGCCATTCCCCCGGCCTGCGGGAAGCATTCACTCGCGCCGCGGACCCGCCCACCGGCTTGCCGTCGATCCAGCGGTGATAAATCGATCCGCAATCCGTCGTCGCCGGTTTGGCTACGCCCCAGCTATCGAATATCTGAATCTCGTACAACCCGTGCAGGTAGACGCCCGAGTTCGAACCCTTCGGCAGCAGAAACTCCACGTAAAGTTCGATGTCGCCGTGCGTCATATCCGTTACCAGATTCGCCGTGTGTCCAGCCGGGCCATTGAGAATACGGTCGCCTGGGCCGCCGGTCCCCGAAAGCGATTTAGGATCCTCCGTCGAGAAACGCACGGCCCGCGTGGCGAACCACTCGTTCTCTCCCATCCCTTCCTGCGCGTGCCAGCCCGCGAGGCCGGCCCCGTCGAGCAGCGGAATCCACCCCTCGCCTTGCAGGTAGGGCGGATCCCCATGAAAATCCTTATCCAGTTCCGGCGTCGAATCGCCGCTCCATAACAGGGCGGAAATCAAAGCGATGCTCGCGAAAACAAGGAGCACCTGACGCATGGCGGCGTTACCTCCCGTAATGACGTGTTGTGAGCCTAACGCAGTTGCCCGAGCTATTCAACCGCCGCGCTCCATCTCTGCTGGTTGAGGTCCCGGTGGATACACGCGGCGGCGGCCGTCACCGAGGGCACCCGCAAACCGCCTGGGCGCACTCCAGGTCTGGCGCGAAAATTGCCGGCGCTCTTGCCCGCGCGCGCTCCTATCCCGCCCCGCCGCTCGCTCGCGCGTCCTTGAGCGTCAGCATCCAGCCGGGATAACCTCGCTCCGCGCTGCGTGGATCCAGATCCGCGGAAAACGCCAGGTCCATCATGCGCCCCACGGCAAACTCTTCCCGCCGCTCGGCGAACCGCCAGCCCGTAAAGCGAAACTCGCGCCCGTCGCTGCGCGCCCGCAACCGAAGATGACGTTCCGCGAAGACCGCGGGTTCGGCGGTGATCTCCGCGCCGAGAAGCGCGAAAACCGGCGTCGGGTTCCCCAAACCGAAGGGTCCCAGCGCTTCCACTTCCCTCGCGAAGGTCTCCCCGATCTCGGCGGCTTCAACGGCGGTATCGACGGCAAGCATTGGCTTCAGGTCATCCGCCGTCAGCCGGGCGGATGCGTAGGCGTTCAATCTCGCCCGAAATTCATCCACGCGGCTGGCGGCGAGAGTTACCCCCGCGGCCATGTGATGTCCCCCGAAGCGCTCGAATAATTC
>CAZXBZ010000349.1:0-4172 GCA_964639135.1 uncultured Solibacteraceae bacterium
TCCCGCCTCCCGGCGGTCTCGGATTTCAGTTTACTATTTACGGATAAGTTCTAAGACTCCGCTGGATTCTTCCAGACCGCTGAATGCGGCGTATTTTCTCAGAATACGAAGCTCAGCCCGCCGCGCAGGCTGCGTGGGGTATGCACCAATACGACGGTGCGGCCGTCGGGGGTGATCATCGGAACGTAGCCTTCGGCCAGCAGGTTGCTGAGGTCCATGGTTGCTTCCAGGCGTCCGCGCAAACCGGGAACGGCGCCGATCGGCTGGCGCACCATGATGCTCAAACCTTCTTGCGGAAGATACCGGCGCGTAACGAAGAGATGCCCCGCCGTAGCCGAGGGAGCGCTATTCCACTGGTAGCCCGCGTAAGCGCGCGTGCCGGATTTTCGGAACCGAAGGTTGCCGGAAACCGTGGCGAAGTGCAGTTGGCGGGAGCCCAGAACATCCCGGATCTCCTGGCTGGCGATCACCGGCTCGCGCGATAGCGCCGCCAGCGCGGTAAAGGTGCCGTAGCCCGCCATGAGCTCCAGATTGTCGGAGACGCGTTGAATCGCGGAAACCATGCCGCCGGTGCTCTGGAACGCCCCGGCGTTAAACACGTAGCTGTCGGAGAGCAGGTCGGGGAGCAGGTTCGCGCCGTCTGGAACCCCATCGTGCGCCAGTAAGGTAAGGCCGGCGTTGCGAGTTTGGGAGTGATACGCGGCGGCGCCGATGCGGGTGGAGCCGATGCGGGTCTCATACCCCGCCTCATAGTTCGAAATACGCTGCACCTGGACGCGCCTGTCGCGCACCGAGACTCGCGGAAAGAGTGCGAGAGTCTGCAGATCCCGCCTCATCCCGGGCGCTTCACCGGATAACTCTTCTTCGGAGGCGCCGGGAGGAGCCAGCATCTCCGCCGGAGGCAGCCCGGAGGAATAGCTGAGCTGCAGCACGCTTTCGTCGGAGAGTCGGTAAACCACTTTTGCGTAAGGGCTCAGATAATTCAGCCGGTCGAAGAACGTCACCGAATCGAACGCTCCGCCATATTGCAGTTCGAGACGGTCACCCAACTCCACGCGGTCCGACACGCTGGCCGACATGGTGGAGAGCGTTCCTGGCTGGCTGGATGCCGCGGCATTCGGCAGCCCCAGCGCGCCTGGGAGGAACGCCTGCTTCAGGGAAAGGCGGATTTCCGGGCTCATTCCGGGGCTAAAGCCCGGCGTATACCTTGTCTCAAAACCGGTAGTGGGAGTTCCGCTCATCCCATAGCCGAGGTTGCCGGCGACGCGCAGATTCGAATCTCCGAATAGCGAGGTCGCGATGGCGAACGCGGTGCCGAGATCCGCCTGGCTGCCGAGCGGCGTCAGCCTCCCCTGGTCTCCGGCGGAAACCTGCACCACGCCTTGCATATCCGCGAACGCCGTCCGGGTGTGCGCGGAATCCGGATCGTGCGAAGGCAGCAGGCGCAAGGCGGGTTTTGAAATGGAAGCCGAACGCAGCACCCACTTCCAGTCGTCGCTCATGAAGCGGCGCTGGTCCGGTGAAAGGTAGATGAGTTCAATCGAACTGAAGATGCTGGCGAGAGAAATGCTGAGCAGCGGCCGTGTCCCAGGGAGAACGCCCACTCGCCGCAGCGCGGGCAGGAAGCTGGCCATTTTCACACGGACCGTATAGTTTCCGGCGGCCAGGGCGTCCACCTCGAAGCGGCCCAGCTTGTCCGAGAGCAGTTGTTTCACCACCCGATCCGAGCTGTTGAGCACCTGAACGGTGGCTCCCATTTGAGGCACACCAAAGGCGTCGGTCACGAGTCCCGCGAGTCCTCCGGTAAGTGAGCCGGTTTCGGCGCCGTGGCCGATCCCGGTACTCAGCAGGCAAAGCAGCAGCGTTATCGCGCTTTTTCCCATGCTCCCCTCGTCTCTCTTATCTCCCGAGAGACTATCACTTTCGAGCGGACAGTGCATCCGCCGGCGCCGCGGCGGAGGTTACCTTGAAAGTGGCGGCCGGCGTCAATACATCATTGGTTACGTTGTCGGTCACCTTCATCCTGATCTCATAGGTGCCAGGCTCAAAATTGCTGAGCGGCAGCATTTTCTCAATAATCACCTGCGAGGCGGACGCGTTTTCGATGGTATCCGCTTTCTCGTCGTAAGCGAAAATCGTATCGTCGGAACCCAGTTTCTTTACCTCGTAATGGATGGTTCCGTCGAATTTCTTGCTTGCTTCGTCCGTGGTGAAGTTATAGAGCTGCAAGTAGATGCCGAGTTTCTCGTTCTGCGTGAAGGAATCCGTGATACGCGGGCGCACCTTGGACGTTCCGATTACGAACTGTCCCGCGCCTGCGCTGCGAGACGGCACTTTCTCGATCATATCCGCCAGAATGACACTGCTCGACGAAAGCACCTCATCCTGGAAGAACGGCACGTCCAGAGCCATTTCGTAATTATTGACGGTGCCGGCCGTAATGTCCTTCGCGACGATGTTAAGACGGTATCGTCCGGGAGGCAGCGGGATGGACTTCTGATAAATCGAGGACTTCTTCACGTAGGATTCGAGCATTCCGGCGGGAGCCTCCACCGTCACTACGTCCTCAAACACGTTGATGGGCCGCCGGGACATCGACGTGATACGGCCATAGAGATTGACGATCGCCTTTTCAATGCCGTCGCCCGCCTTGAACTGAAGGTCCTGGTTCTGGAATTGCACCGTGACGTTTGTCATCACGCTCGATGACGTCACCCGGAGATAATCCGCCCGAACCACCATCGGCAGAGTGTTGTAGGTGATCCGCGAATCCACGGTGGCCTCGAGATCCTTGAACTTCACCTCCGGCGGCTTCTGCAGCATTGCGAATTGCTGCAATCTCTCGAACTGGTTCATCCGCTGGGGCAGCGGCTGGTCGCCCGTCCCAAGGCGGGTGCCATCTGTGCGGCTGAAGCGATCCGCCTTGCTCGCCAGGCCCATTTCCTCCATCATCGTGAGGCCGGCGCCCGGCACGTAGAGCAGCGCATCCTTCTCGGAGGGATCCATCGTCATCCGGAACTCTCCGGTCATCGACGTATCCACGAACTCAATCATTACGTCGGTGCCGATCCCGTCGATATAGCGATAGCGCCATATCTGGAACGGATAGGTGGCCGTCGTTCCGCCGCCCTCTTCCCAGGGACGCACATAGCTGCCGCCCGAGGGATGGTCTTCGATCTCGTCCGGGGGACCGAAGGTGATATAAATGCGCCCGCGGTCGCTCTTCCAGCCGGGAAAGCCGGAGGCGAATCTTTCGTTCGCGTAAGCGATGCGGCGGTAGTGCTCCTCTTTATATTCGTTTTCGATGGAATCCGGCGTGGGATCGCGCCGGCGCCAGAACTGTTCGACGAACTGCTCGCGCTCCTCGTCGGTGGCCAGCCGCTTGAACGCCTGACGCTCTTCGTCCGTGATTACGTACGCGACGTCCTCATCCAGCCAGCGCTTATAGGGCGTCTCTAACTCTTTGCGCAACCGCTCCAGACGTTTCCGCCGGTCTTTTTCGCTAAGCGGACGCGCGACGGTCTCTCGGGTTTGTGAGGGGGCCTGCTGGGCTACCTGGGCGAGCGCAACTTCGCTGCCTAGGGCGAATAGGAGCAAGCCGGACGTGGCGATTAGTCGATTAAAACTCATGGAGAACCGTAATCCGCATGGATTTTGAGCTATCTCAAGTTTAGGACCTCGCCGACAAGGGGGTCAAGCTGTTTACCAGCCGCTTCCCCCTCGCCATTGAGACCCACCAATATTGGTTTTAGACGTAAAGCGGGAAATCGCGGTTCCGTGCATTTGCCCTGTGACATCACGCGCGGAAAGCGGCGCTCTCCACCGCTTTCTGATCCGTGCGTTCTCAGGAACGAGTGCGCTGGAATAGCTCACGCTGCTCTCGCCGGCATTCCAGTTCGACCGAGGCGAGGTTACAAATGTTAAGAATACCCCCAATATGGTTAGACTTTCGCCCCCAAAAGAGATGTACCTTTTACCCGATTGAGTGATAGCGCGGGCTTGAACCCCTGTTTATACTGGGGTAATAAAAAAATTGAATGGCTTTCAAGCGATTCCGCCATGAGCCTGTTGAAATTTCAAGTGAAGCGTTCGTGAAGTGCTGGGTCGGGAAGGACAAGAATGAAGGCGCGTACTCTGGGAGTTCAGGAATCGCTCGGACGAGTCCTGTCCAC
>CAZXBZ010000350.1:0-4156 GCA_964639135.1 uncultured Solibacteraceae bacterium
CTCGAAGGCGGTGGCTGTTCCCCATACGAGAGGCCGGTATAAGTATAATGGCGGACCGGGAGCCTGCAAGGCTCCGTATGGACCTGATTCTAGAGAAGTGAGGGCTTATGTCACTAACGAAACGATGTGCGGCGGAAGGTTTTGGTACTTTCTGGCTGGTTTTTGGCGGGTGTGGAGCGGCGGTAACGGACGCGGCGTTTCCCGAGTTGGGGATCGGCTTTTTAGGAGTCGCTCTGGCTTTTGGTTTGACGCTGCTCACGATGGGGTACACGATCGGCCATATTTCGGGAAGCCACATCAATCCGGCGGTCACCATGGGCATGGTGGCTGGCGGGCGATTCCCCGCGAAAGAGTTGATTCCGTACTGGGTTTCGCAACTCATCGGCGCCGTAATCGCGTCGAGCGTGCTCTATGTGATCGCTTCGGGCAAAGCCGGTTTCAGCCTCTCGGACGGTTTCGCGGCTAACGGTTTCGCCGAGCACTCGCCGGGCGGATACTCGATGCTGGCGGCCCTGGTGGCCGAAGTAGTGCTGACCTTCTTCTTCGTGTTCGTCATTATGGGCGCCAGCGAAAAGCGCGCGCACGTCGCGCTGCTCCCCGTGGCGATGGGCCTTTGCCTGACGCTGTGCCACCTCGTGGGCATCCCGGTGACGAACATGAGCGTCAATCCCGCGCGCAGCACGGCGCCGGCACTCTTCGTGGGGGGCTGGGCGCTCCAGCAGCTTTGGCTCTTCTGGGTGGCGCCGCTCATCGGCGGGGCGCTCGGCGGGGTGGCCTACGCCTGGCTCGGACGCGAGGAGTAGCCGCCGCCTTTCGCTATAGCTCGAGGAGATACCCGCGCTTGCCGGGGTTGCGTCCGGTCGTGCGCCCGAGTTGCGCCGTGACGCCTTCCGTTTCGTGGATGTGGCCGCTAAAGAAAAGCCGGGGCTGCGCGGCGTCGATGAATTCGGCAATGGCGGTGCTGCCCGCGTGCGCGCCGTTGCGCATCCGGTCGAGCGGCGTATCGCGGGGCGGACAGTGGCACACAAGCACCTCGGGCGGGGGCTCGCGGAAAACTTCGAGGCGGCGGGCGATTTCCGCCTCGGAGTATTCCCCGGGTGTGTCGAACGGCGTGGGGTTCGAGTATCCGAGAAAAGCAAAGCCGTGGCCGCCAAGGTCGCGGCGAAGGCCATGCACGGCCTCGAAGCCGAAGCGGGCGCAGAAGGCGGCGATATCGCTTTCGCTTTCGTGATTGCCGGGAATCACTAGTAAACGTTCGCCGAGCGGCCGCAGGATTTCGCCGCTGGCATCGAGTCCGCGCGCCCAGCTGACGAGATCCCCCGCGCAAATGTAATAATCGGCGGGCTGGGCGGCGAGGCGCTCCAGCGCTTTGAGGTCGTTGTGAATATCGGAAAACAGCAGGATTCGCACGTTCTTCACGCTCCCGGGGGCGGAATGCCGCCAATGCCAGTGTAAGGCCGGGCCAGCTATTGCGGCGGCGCGGGAGGCGTGCCCGGAGGCGGGGCGGGCTGCTCTTCCGTTTGGGATTTGTCGAGTTCATCCGGCTCGGCGTCGAAGGTGATGGTGGCTTCGGCGCTGTACTTGCGGTAGAGGCGGAACTCCACTTCATTCTTCGTGAGCAGCTTGGCGGCGCGCATGCGGACCTCGGCGCGCAGCGGCAGAACGAATTCCGACTCGCCGATTTTCGTGAAATCGTAATCGAGCGTCGTCCAGGCCTTCGAGAGCGGGTATCCGGCGGGGATGTCCACCGTGTTCTGGGCGATGCGCATGATCAGCTCCGTGTCGTGATCGACGTAGATGAGCCCCTCCTGCCCGGCGACCACCGGGTCGAGGTCGTCGTATTTGACCGTCCATTTGGAGTAGCGGCGGGGAAGTTTGTAGGAGAAGACGTGCATCAGGCGGCCGCGGAGGGTGCCGTAGCGAAGCCATTGGAACTCGGCGTGCGATTCTTGCTCGAAGATTTCCTTGAGCATCGTGCCGAATTCGCCCGTGCTGCTCGCGCCGCCCAATTGCTGTATTCCGAGGTTCTGCACGGGCTGGCTGTTGACGAGGATCACGTCGTAGCTCTCCTTATCCTCGAAGTAGCTCAGCTTGGCCGTGACGGTATCCTGCTTCTGCCAGAGTTCGAGCCCCGAAGGGTCGGCGTAGCGGCGGGTGACCTGTACGCAGATGAAATCCGGGAGGTTTTTCGAATAATTGGCGGCGTACTCACGCATCCAGTCGAGGATCCGTTTCTGATCCTCGGGCGACGGCGGGACGCGGGCCGGGGTGGCCACGCTCTCCCGGGCGCTCGTGCTTGGCGCCGCGGGCAGATTCCTGCTGCGCGTCACCAGAGCCTCCAGGGCCTCCGTGGTTCTCGGGCCGATGCCCGCTGCCTTCATTTCGACAACGAAATTGGGGGGAGCCTGGGTAGTGAGTTTCACCTTGCCGAGGTAGGTGGCGACGTCCTTATCCTTCCAGTTCAGTTTGACCGAGGAGGTGAGAAATTCATGGAGCTTTTGGAGAGTAAGCGTCTGCGCCGGCGCGGCCGCGGCCGAAAGCAGAAGCAATGCCAGTGCAAGAAATCGCCCCATCTTCTCTCTTGACGTTAGCCGGAGTGCCCTCCGTTGCGCAAACCGGCAATTCCATCGGCGCCTAGCGGGCGGGCAGCTTCAGCGCGCCGCGGATCGCGGCCGCGACGACCGGAGCGATGGCCCGGTATCCCGCGGAGTTCGGATGCAGGCCGTCGTCCGAAAACTCCTTGCGGAGCGCTCCGGCGTTATCCGCCATCGCCGTGTAGTAATCGGCGACGGTGTACTGGCGGCGCTTGGCCTCCTGCTTGAGCCACGCATTCAACGCGTTGATGCGGCTGGGCGAGCGGCGCACGGTTTGAATGAAGCGCTCGCCGCGGTCTTTCGCGTAATCGCTGACGGGCATCACGGTGGCCACGATCACCTTGATGCGGTGCTTGTCGGCCAGGTCGAACATGCTTTCGAAGTTGCTTTCGATGACATCGGGCGGCACGTTGTTCCCGATGTCGTTCGTTCCCGCCAGAAAGACCACGGCCGCCGGCCGCAAAGCGATGACGTCGCGCTGGAAGCGGCCGAGCATCTGCCCGGTCATCTGGCCGCTGATTCCGCGGTTGATAAAATCCTGGCCGGGAAAATACTCGTCGAGACGCCAGCCGTCCGTAATGGAATCGCCCAGAAAAACGACGCGCGGAGACTTCGCGTTGGGTGCGGCTAGCCGGCTGTTGGCCTCGCGGTAACGGGCAAAATTGTCACGGTCGGATCCGCGCAGGGCGTTCTGGTTCCGCCGCAGCAGTTCCATCTCCCATGCGTCGAGTTCGAGGAAAAGGCCGCGAAGCTCGTCCACCTGCTTGCCGGTCGCTTCGGGCAGCGGGTAGGGTTTCTCCATCGCATCCAGCAGTTGGAGGTACCCTCGGAGCGCGGCATTCAGACGGTGGACTTCGAGGGTATTCTGTGACCCGCCGTTGGATGCTAAATTGGCCGCGGCCGTCCTGGCCGCCGCGAGCAGAGGCTCCGCCGCGCGGGAGAGATTCGGGACAAGGATCGCCGAGCTCTCAATCAGTTGTACGCCGCGCGCGTAGCGCCCGAGCAACTCGTTGATGCTCCAGCTTCCCACCGGCTTGGGCGCGGCGGTTTGAGCGGCCTCCTGTGGAGCCGCCGTCAGCGAATGGGTTAGCGGGAGAAGGGCTGCGCCCGCCAGCAGCAAAGCGCTCAAAAATCTGAAGATCCGCATCCGGGAAGTCACCTGTGTTTCGTTCGATCGCCGGCTGGCGATCTATCTATCACTATAAGCAAAGCCGCCCAGGCGCTTCCGCCATGGCCATGTGGGAGCGGTTCTAAAGGTCGAAGCTGTCGCCCCGTTTGGGGATTTCCACGGGAACGCCGTATTCCTGCTCGATGCGCGCCTTGAGAGCGTCCATCTGGATTGGTTCGCCGTGAACCAGAAACACTTTCTTGAGACCGGGGGCGATGCTCTTCATCCAGTGGATGAGTTCCTGCTGGTCGGCGTGTCCGGACATTTCGTTGAGCTTTTCAACGCCGGCTCGCACGTAGACGGGGTCGCCGAAGATGTTTACTTCTTTTTCGCCATCGAGCAGCTTGCGGCCGAGGGTATGTTCGGCCATGTAGCCGACAATGAGCACGGTGTT
>CAZXBZ010000351.1:0-4097 GCA_964639135.1 uncultured Solibacteraceae bacterium
CGGGTAAGCGAGAGCGGCATCCACCACCCTGGCCATGTCGCACGATTACGGGCAGCCGGCTTCAGCGCGTTCCTGGTGGGCGAACACCTGATGCTCTCGCAAGATCCGGCGGCCGCGCTGCGGGCTCTGCGGGGCGCCGATGCGCCCGCCCGCTAACGGAGTTCGCCAAATACAACATGCCGGTGCTGGTAAAAATCTGTGGAATTACGAACTTGCGGGACGCTCTGGCGAGCGTGGAGGCCGGCGCTGGCGCGCTCGGCTTCAATTTCTACCCGCTCAGCCCGCGCTACGTGACTCCGGAAGCCGCCACCAAAATCGCCGCCGCGCTTCCGGCAGCCATCCGCAAGGTGGGCGTCTTCGTCAATTCCCCTCCGGAGACCGTGGCCGGCATTCTCCAAACGGTGGGGCTCGATACCGTGCAGCTTCACGGCGACGAGGACCCGGCGCTCTATGCGGACGCCGCCGGAACGCCTCTGTGGCGGGCGCTGCGCGTCGACGCCGCCTTCCGCGCGGAAGCGCCACGCTGGCCGGTGGAGGCTCTTTTGCTCGATGGCCCCGCCGGGACGCTGTACGGAGGCGCGGGCATCCCGTTCGATTGGGCCGCCGTGCGCGGCATGGCCCCGCGCATTGTGATCGCGGGCGGCCTCGATGCCTCGAATGTCGGGGAAGCGATCGCCCAGGCCCGGCCCTGGGGCGTCGATTCGTGCTCGCGTTTGGAGTCCGCGCCCGGAATCAAGGATCATAAGAAGATACGCGCTTTTGTAAAAGCGGCGCGGGATCAAAGCCACGGCTTGTGAAGCCATCCCGCGACGCGCCGGCCTCATCCGGCCGAAAGCTTCCGCGATACATTATGAGTACAGCCGCTGCCGCTTCCATGCCTTTTGAACCCGACGCCACCGGACATTTCGGACCCTACGGCGGACGCTTCGTCCCCGAGGTGCTGATGGCTCCGCTCGAGGAACTCGAGATCGCCTACCGCGAAGCTTCGGCCGACCCGGCCTTTGCCGCCGAACTGGATGGCCTGCTCCGCGATTACGCGGGCCGGGAAACACCGCTCTATTACGCCAAACGCCTGAGCGCGGAACTGGGCGGCGCGAAGATTTATCTCAAGCGCGAGGATCTGCTCCACACCGGCGCGCATAAGATCAACAACGCGCTCGGCCAGGCTCTGCTCGCGCGCCGCATGGGCAAGAAGCGGATCATCGCCGAGACCGGCGCCGGCCAGCACGGCGTGGCCACGGCCACCGTATGCGCGCTCTTCGGCTTCGAATGCACCATCTATATGGGTGCCGAGGACATGCGCCGCCAGCAGTTGAACGTTTTCCGGATGCGCATGCTCGGAGCCAAGGTGAAGGGAGTCCCGAGCGGCAGCGCCACGCTGAAGGACGCCATCAACGAGGCGATGCGGGATTGGGTAACCAACGTTGAAAATACGCATTATCTGCTGGGGAGCGCATTGGGCGCTCACCCCTACCCGCTGATGGTTCGTGATTTTCATGCCTGTATCGGGCGCGAGGCGCGCGCGCAGATTCTTGACAGGGAGGGGCGATTGCCCGACGCGGTCTTCGCCTGCGTGGGCGGGGGCAGCAACGCCATCGGTATGTTTCACGCCTTCACGGACGATGCCGGCGTGCGCCTTGTCGGCGTGGAAGCCGGCGGCCGCGGCCTGGAGCTCGGCGAGCACGCGGCGCGCTTCGCGGGCGGCGTCCCCGGAGTGCTGCATGGCGCGTACAGCTATCTCCTGCAAGACAGCGACGGACAGGTGAGCCTGACACACTCGATCTCGGCCGGCCTTGACTACGCGCTGATCGGCCCGGAGCACGCCTGGCTCCACGACCGGGGCCGCGCCTCCTACCTCAACTGTTCCGACGCCGACGCCCTGGCGGCCGCGGTGAAGCTCTCACGGACCGAGGGCATCATTCCCGCGCTGGAATCGGCGCACGGCGTGGCGGAAGCCCTCCGGCAAGCACCGTCCCACGCCGGTGAGATCTTTATGGTGAACCTCTCCGGACGCGGCGACAAGGACATCGGTATCTACCGTGAAAATTTGAGCGAATTGGACGAGAGCGCATGAGCACCCGGATTGCCCGGAAATTCGCGGAACTGAAGGCGCGGGACGAACGCGCGCTGGTGACGTACATCACGGCGGGAGACCCGTCGCCCGCCCGCACGGTGAGCCTGGTGCTCGCGCTCGAGCGCGCCGGCGCGGATATCATCGAACTCGGCGTTCCCTTCTCGGACCCCACCGCCGACGGCCCCGTCATCCAAAGAGCGGCCGAACGCGCGCTGAAAGCAGGCGCCTCGGTTGCCGGAATCCTCGAGATCACTCGGCGAATCCGGCGGAAGTCGGAAATCCCGCTGATGCTCTTCACTTATCTGAATCCCGTGCTGCGCTACGGTTTCGAGCGGCTTGCCCTGGAAGCGAAGGAAGCCGGCATCGACGGCTGCCTGCTGACGGATCTGAGCGTGGAAGAGGCCGAAACCTACGTCCGGCGCATGCGCGAGGCGGGTCTCGACACCATCTTTCTCGCGGCGCCCACCAGCACGCCCGCGCGGCTCGACCTGGTGGCGAAATACTCCACCGGATTCATCTATCTGGTCTCTCATACCGGCGTTACGGGCGTGCGGGAACAGGTCTCGGATTCCGTGGCTCCCATGGTGAAAGCGCTGCGTGCAAGAACGGATTCCCCGATCGCGGTGGGCTTTGGCATTTCACGGAGAGAGCACGTGGAGGCCCTGCGGTCTTCCGCCGATGGCGTGGTCGTCGGCAGCGCTCTGGTCAAAATCATCGAAGCCCACGGACAGAGCGCGGAGCTCGAGGAGCGCCTGGAGGATTTCGTGCGCGACCTCAAACGCGGCACTCGCGCGGGCGGAACCCCGGAGGCCGTGTCGCAATGAGCAGCCAGCCGCTGGACGATCCGAACCCGCTGGCGTCGCTGCGCGGCCAGATCGACGCGATCGATTTACGCCTGCTGGAATTACTGAACGCCCGCAGCCGCGTGGTGGAGGAAATCGGCCGCATCAAGGAACAGCGCCGGATGCCGATTTACGAACCGAAACGCGAAGACGCCGTGATGGCCAACGTCCTTTCGCACAATCAGGGGCCGCTCGGCGACGAAGCGATCCGGCGCGTGTTCGAGCGCATCGTGGACGAGATGCGCAGCCTACAGAAGATGCGCCTGGGGGCAACGGGGAAACAGTCCGAATCGGGCAGCGCTGAATAAGGCGGATAAGGGTCCGCGCCAACCGGATACAAACACGAGGATAGGGATAACGCCATGCTGATGACAGTACGGGAGGGCGAAGCGGATGCGCGCCCGCCGGCGCCGCGGGGCGCTCGTACGGAAGCGCGGAGCGCCACGGGAGAGGTCCTTCGGAAACTATGTCACTCACGATAGCGGTTGTCGGCGTCGGGCTGATCGGCGGATCGTTCGCGCTCGCGGCGAAACGGGCGGGTATCGCGTCGCGGGTGCTCGGCGTCTCTTCCCAGGAAACGCTCCGGAAAGCGCTCTCGCTCGAAATCATCGACGAGGCGCTCCCGCTCGAGGCCGCCGTGCCCAGGGCCGACCTCGTCTTCTTGTCATCGACCATCCGCTCGATCATCGAAACGCTTCCCCGGCTCCAGGGCCTTGCGCGCCCGGATGCCACGGTGACCGACGCCGGCAGCACGAAGCGCGCTATCGTGAAGGCGGCTCGTGCCGCCGAAGAAATGTACTTCGTCGGCGGCCATCCGATGGCGGGCAAGGAGAAGGGCGGCGTCGAAGAATCGGACGCGGCGCTCTTCGAGGGCCGCTTATGGGTACTGACGCCAGGGCCGGAAGCGGAAGATCCGCGTCTCGCGAGGTTGCGGGAGATAGTGCGGGCGCTCGGCGCGGAACCCGTCGAAATGGATGCTGGAGAACACGATGCGGCCGTGGCCCGCACCTCTCATCTGCCGCAGTTGCTTTCCACCACGCTCTCCGCGGCCCTGGAACAGAGTTTCCGCGAGGAAAAACACATCCTCGTGGGCCCGGGACTGCTCGACGCTACCCGGCTCGCGCTGAGCCCCTTCACGGTTTGGCGGGACATCCTCGATACGAATCGCGACCAGATCGGCG
>CAZXBZ010000352.1:0-4095 GCA_964639135.1 uncultured Solibacteraceae bacterium
GCCGCCGCATCCACATCTATTGCGAGGGGGAACGCGGCGATGCGCCCCTTGTCGTTTTTAACGCCGGTATGGGAGATCACGGCCTCGTCTGGCGCGGCGTGCAGAAAGCGCTTGGCGGCCGCTTACGCAGTTGCGCCATCGATCGCCCCGGCCTTGGCTGGAGCGACGCGGGTGGCAACGGGCACGGCATCGCCGCCACCGCCCGCGAACTGCACAACGTGCTTGCCGCCTCGGGCGAAGCGCCGCCCTATCTTGTCGCCGGCCATGGCTTGGGTGCGCTGCAAGCGGTCCAATTGGCGGCTGAAAACGGGGGAGAAGTCGCCGCCCTCGTCCTCGTGGACCCGCTTCCTCCCGAATGTCTCGGCGAACGCCTCCATGGGATCGCTTCAAACGTAGAGGGCGCGGAAAAGCAGGTGATCCTCGAAAGAATCGAAGAAATTCTCGCGGAGCGTGGAACCTGCCCGGAGGGTGACGGCGGCACGCCGCTGCTTGCCTGGCTGGCCCGCATTGGCATGGTCCGCGCTCTTTCCGGCGACCGCTTCGATGCCTCCGCGCCCGCGCCCGAACTGCTGGATGTTCACCGCGCGCTCCGCTTCCGATCTCAGGCCACCGAGGCCATGCTCGCGGAGGCGAAGAGCGCCTATGTGGGGATACTCGATGCCGGCAAAGCGCTGAAGTCGCTCGCGAACCGGCGGGTCGCCATCCTCTCTCCCGGGCAGACCGGGAATTACACGGACGACCAGCGGCGCATCGAACACCAGGCGGATCCCGCAACCCTCGCCTTCGAGCGTGCCCAGCTCCGCTACCTCCAGCAGCGCCAGAAACAGATGGCCCTGGATGCGCACGCCGGCGTCTTCCGTATCGCGCCGAATAGCGGACGTTATATCCAGATCAGTGAGCCCGGATTGGTGGCCGAAACGATTCTCGAAGCCGCAACGGCGTCCCTCTGGCCGCCACGATCAAATCCGGCTGGAGGCCCCGGCAAGCAGGCGGCACCCGGCCTCGCGGCGGACGGAATCATGGAGCATCGCAGCGCGCCTTCGCCGGAACTTGTTACCCTCACGGGTGATGAGAAATTCTGAAGCCACCGCCGGACAGCACTGTAAATCCGAGCTTCGCGGCCCCATACGGCTCGCCGTGGTCACCGTTTCCGACACGCGCACCCCGGAAACCGACAAAAACGGAATCTGGCTTAAGGAGCAAATCGACGCCCTCGGCCACGAACTCACCGATTACCGTATTACCCCGGACGACCCTGCCCGAATCGCGAGTGTGCTCGATGAACTCGCCGCGACCCAGGCGCAAGTGCTGCTCTTCAACGGCGGCACCGGCATCGCGCCACGCGACAACACCTTCGACGTGCTGGCCAGCCGGCTCGAAAAAACTCTTCCCGGCTTCGGCGAGATCTTCCGGATGCTCAGCTATGAACAGATCGGCTCCGCCGCCATCCTCTCCCGTACCATCGCCGGCGTCCGCCAGGGCCGTATTCTGTTTTCCGTCCCCGGTTCACACGCCGCGGTGAAGCTTGCCTGGGAAAAGCTCATTGCCCCCGAACTGCGGCATCTTGTGGGTGAACTGAGCCGGAACTCCTAGCGCCCCGCGCGCCGCGTTTCCTCGTTCGTTTCCAGCATCCCGCGATTCATCCGCGCCGATAACCAGTATTTCAGATACTATTTTGGATATGACAACGCGTCGAGACACTTTCGCGGCGGCTCTTGCCCTGCTCAGCGTATCCGGTTTCGCGGCCCAGCGGAATTCCAGCGGGCGCGGACCGGTCTTTGTCCACGATCTTCCTAATCTCACCATGGATGACTGGCAGGTCACGGTAAGCGAAGTCCCTTTTCCGCCCGGCCGGGTAGGCGCTACGCACCACCACGCCGGTTTCGTTCTCGCCTATGTGCTCGAAGGGAGCGTCATTACCAAGGTTTCGGGACAGCCCGAGCGTGTCTACAAGACCGGTGAGATGTTCTACGAGCCGCCGGGAAGCACGCACGAAGTTTCGAAGAACGCGAGCGCTACCGAGCCCGCCAAGCTCCTTGCGCTGATCTTCGCGAAGAAGGGCGCCACGCTCACCACTTCGGGCCCCGCCGGCGGCTCGGTTTAGGCCACGAGCCGCTCCGCCGCGCGGAGTTACTTGTGCTGGCGCGCGCCACCGTAGATCAGCGTACCGGGGTGAAATTCCGACCACGCATACCAGAATTCCGGTTCGAGGATCAGCGTCTTCAACTCCGTCCCCCTGAGCTTGCCGGAGATGGCATGTCCGTAAGCGTCCCACCGCGAGCCCGTCTCCACGTCCGTCAGCTCGGAGGCTTGCGAATTCGAGGCCTTGAAGCGCAGCGTCTTTCCATTGACCCGGCGGGAAAACGCCGTCGTGGTATCGGACCGCGGCTGATGAATGATCACGACCGGATCGCCCCCCAGCACTTCGTTGATGACCCTTGCCTCGCGCAGTGAATTGAGCGGATACGCCTTGCTCACTCTCCTGGCGGTCAGCCCCAGGATCATTGTTCTTGGAGGCAGGCGCTTATCGGTCAGCAGCGCATCGGCCGGTGCGTTGCCTCGTTGCAGCAGCGCTTCCTGGATCTGCCGGTTCTTTTCCGGGATCCGTTCCGCGTAGCCCGGCAGCGGTTTCAGCACCAGCGTATTCGGGTGCAGCCGCAGCCACTCCTCCCAGGTTGTCAGGAGAAACTCTCGCAACTCCAGATGCTCGCCCTTGAGCGGACCCGAGATTGCCTCAAGGCTCGACTGCTGCCAGCGGCTGCCCGTTTCCTTGTCGCGAAAAACCTCATTCCCGCCGATCACGCCGGCGTTCTCAAAGTGCAGTTCCTTGCCCTTTGCTTCGGCCCTAAACACGAGGGCCGTGTTGCAGTACCCTCACCAGGTCACCGCGATCGGGCCATCCGGCAGCTTGTCTTGCACCAGCCCGTGCTGCGAAAGAATGCCGGCCGGGTAAGCCTTCGCCAGCCGTCCGCTGCTCACCCCGATCAGCCGGTCCCGCCCGTTCATGAACGCGGCGTCCGAAGCCGGGATAAACTCCGGGTGCTCTATCGCCCGGTAAGGCAAATTTTTGGCCGTTTGCGCGGGCAGGCTGTCAACAGGGCCAGCCAGCAGCAATCCGCCGAAAACCAGTAAACCAAATATCCATTTAACTCGCATAGCCAACTACTTCCATGGTAGTGCGGATTAGCCAGGGGTGCGCGATGCCGGGATTCGCATCCGGCATCAACTTCTCCATCCCGGCTGGCGTGCTCCCGAGAGAGCCGCTCTCCCCTGGACGACGCCGATTCACCGCCAACCTTCACTTTTTCGAATTTTGGGTGATTTCGCTTTCCAGTGGGAGGGGAAGGGAGGTCTGCATACAGGGCCGGAGACGCCTGATCCGCTTCGAGCCGATCGTGTGATGCCGTGTTCGGAGGTTCGAAGCACGGGGCCTGGCCATCCCGCGGAAGGGAGCGGCCAGACCCCGCGAACGGTGGAACGGGGCGGAACAATATCGCCGAAAGATTTACTGGCCCGCGGCGCTGAGCGCCTGGTCCAGATCCCAGAGAATATCGTCCAGGTCTTCGATGCCGATGGAAAGACGCACCATATCCGGCTCCACGCCCGCGGCTTTCTGCTCCGCAACGCCCAACTGCTGGTGGGTGGTGGAGGCCGGGTGGATCACCAGGCTGCGGGTATCACCAAGATTGGCGACGTGCGAGAACATCTTGAGGCTGTTGATGAGCTTCACGCCCGCTTCGTAACCGCCCTTGATGCCGAATGAGAAGACCGCGCCCGCGCCCTTCGGAACGTATTTTTGGGCCAGGACGTAGTATTTGCTGGAGGGCAGCCCAGGGTAGTTGACCCAGGTGACGCCCGCGTGGCCTTCGAGGTGCTTCGCGACAGCGATGGCGTTCTCGACATGGCGCTCCATGCGCGGCGCCAGGGTTTCCACGCCCTGGAGGAAGAGGAAGGCGTTGAAGGGGCTCAGGCAGGGCCCGAGGTCGCGCAACCCTTCGACGCGCGCCTTGATGATGTAGGCGATGGGGCCGAAGGTCTCGCCGAACTTCATGCCGTGATAGGCGGCTGATGGTTCGTTGATGCCTGGGAAATCTC
>CAZXBZ010000353.1:0-4090 GCA_964639135.1 uncultured Solibacteraceae bacterium
ATCCGTGACGCTCGACATGATTCTCTCCCCGCCAATCGGCGCGAGTGACCGTAAGAAGTAGCCGACAGCAGTCCCTGATCCCGCAAATGCTACGTTAAATACGGTGAACGCAATCAGACGGCCGGGGACGGCGGCGAGAACGGCATCCGCCAGAGCGCCAGGCTCCGCGAACGAAGCGGGGCGCGAGCAGCCGTTGGCGCACTTGGCGGCGTTCGTCATCTGCTCCGTATCGATTGCCGTGCTCTACGCGCCCGCCCTGAGTTTTGAGCTGACCGGCTTCGACGATACCAGCTATGCGCTCAAGCACGATTGGGTGCGCGCGGGCCTCACCTGGCACGGCGTTGTGATGGCTTTCACCACCGATGGCGGCATCTACTGGCAGCCGCTCACGTGGCTCTCCCACATGCTTGACGCCTCGCTCTTCGGCGCGGATGCGGGCGCATACCATCTGCAAAACATCGCCTGGCACGCGGGCGCGGCGCTGCTGCTCTTCAGTCTGGCCCGGCGCTTCGGGCTCTCCGCGTGGTGGGCGCTGGGCGGGGCTCTGCTATGGGCGCTGCATCCTTTGCGCGTGGAAAGCGTCGCCTGGGTGGCGAGCCGCAAGGACGTCCTGAGCGGTTTCTTTTTTCTGCTGTGTCTGTGGCTCTACGCGGATTACGCCGCGGCGCCGCGCGCTTCCCGCTACCTTGCCATGCTTGCCGCCGGCGTGTCAGGCTATCTCGCGAAACCAGCGCTGGTGACCCTCCCGTTCGTCTTACTGCTTTTCGACTGGTGGCCGCTCCGCCGCCCCTGGCGCTGGCCGCTGCTCTTCGAAAAGCTTCCGCTGTTCGCGCTCTCCATCGCGATATCATGCGCCACCTATCTCTCCCAGCAACAAGCCGGCGCGCTCGCGGCAGCGGGCGGCGTGAGTCTTCCAGAGCGCCTGAAGGTCGCGGCGATTGCCTACGTCTGGTATCTCAACAAAATCCTTTGGCCCGCGGATTTAGCGCTGATCTATCCCTACCCGCGTTCCATCCCCGCCGGCCAGTGGATCGCGGCCGCGCTCATTCTCTTCACGCTCACCGCCGCCGCCGTCTGGAAGCGGAGGGAGTATCCCGCTCTGTTCACTGGATGGCTGGCCTTCCTCGGGATCCTCGTGCCCATGATCGGCCTCGTCCAGGCGGGCCCGCAGCCTTACGCGGATCGCTTCACCTATATGGCGACGATGCCGCTCTCCATCGCCGTGGTGACCGGCGGATTCTCGCTCGGACGGCACATGCCCGCGCGCTGGCGGCCCGTCTCGAAACGTCTTGGCGCAAGCCTCGTCCTCAGCGCGGTTTTGATGCTGGCCGTGCGCGCGCATCAACAGGTGCTCACCTGGCGTAACGGGGAAACGGCATTCAGCCATGCCTGCTCGGCCGTGCCGGAGAATACCGTCGCGGCCACGAATCTCGGAGCGCTGCGCCTGGCGCGCGGCGCTTACCTGGCGGCTCTCGATCCCATCGAGATGGCCGTTCGCGTGGAACCCAAATCTTCCGTCCACCAATACAACCTGGGCGCCGTTCTCACCGGACTGAAGCGCTGGCGCGAGGCCGAGCACGCGCTGCGGCGCTCCGCCGAACTCGACCCTTCCAGGGCGGAAACATGGCGGTTACTCGGCGGCGCGCAGCGGGAATTGGGCAGGCGGCCGGAAGCCATTCACAGCCTCACCAAAGCCGAGCGCGCCGGCCTGCCCGCCGCGGAAGAGTCCCGCGCGCGGAATCAACTGGCCGTCATGATGCTTGCCGAGGGAACGCGCGAGGGAGTGGAAGACCAGTTTCGGAGAGCGATTGCCCTGGACCCGGAGAACCAATCCGCGCTGCTCAACCTGGCCGTCTTCCTGAGCGGTCAAAATCGCGTCGCGGAGGCGCTGCCACTCGCCCGCGAAGCCCTCGAGCGCTTTCCGGAGAATGCCCAGGCCAGGGGACTCGCGGCGTCGCTGGAGGCGCGCGCGGCGAAGACGGCCAAAACACCGCCGAAGTAGCGACATGCGCGAGGGCCGCACCCCGGTTCAGGAATGCGGCCCTCCGTGTCCCGCGATCTCTCGCTTCCGTTTAGTAGCGGTAATCTTCCGCCTTGTATGGACCCGTCTTCGGCACGCCCAAATACTCCGCCTGTTTATCGGTGAGCGTCGTGAGCTTCACGCCGACCTTTTCAAGGTGCAGCCGCGCCACCTCTTCGTCGAGGTGTTTCGGCAGCTTGTAAACGCCCGCGGCGTATTCGTCCTTCTTCTCCCAGAGGTCGATCTGCGCGAGGGTCTGGTTTGAGAAGGAATTCGACATCACGAAGCTGGGGTGCCCTGTGGCGCACCCCAGATTCACCAGCCGGCCTTCGGCCAGCACGTAGATCGAATGCCCGCCGGGGAACTTGTAGGCATCGTATTGCGGCTTGATCGTGGTGCGCTCCACGCCCTTCTCATGATTCAGACGGTCCATCTGAATCTCGTTGTCGAAGTGGCCGATGTTGCAGACGATCGCCTGGTCTTTCATCCGCTTCATGTGCTCGAGCGTGATCACGTCACAGTTGCCGGTGCAGGTCACGTAAATATCGCCCCGGCCGAGCGTATCCTCGAGCGTCGTGACTTCATAGCCTTCCATGGCCGCCTGCAGCGCGTTGATCGGGTCAATCTCGGTGACAATCACCCGGCAGCCGAAACCGGCAAGGCTCTGGGCCGACCCCTTGCCGACGTCGCCGTAGCCGCAAACCACCGCCACCTTGCCGGCCATCATCACGTCGGTCGCGCGCTTGATGCCATCCGCCAGGCTCTCGCGGCACCCGTAGAGATTGTCGAACTTGCTCTTGGTCACCGAATCGTTGACATTGATCGCGGGCACAAGCAGCTTCCCTTCCCGCTGCATCTTGTAAAGCCGGTGCACGCCCGTGGTGGTCTCCTCGGAGACGCCCCGCCATTCCTTCACCAAGTCGTGCCAGCGCGCGGGATTCTCCGCGTGTACTTTCTTGAGAAGCCCCTTGATTACGTCTTCCTCGTGACTCTCCGAGGGAGTATTCACCCAATCCGAGCCCTCTTCGAGTTCGTAGCCCTTGTGAATAAGCAGCGTCGCGTCGCCGCCATCATCCACCACGAGTTGCGGACCCTTCCCGCCCGGATGCGAGATGGCCTGATACGTACACCACCAGTATTCCTCGAGCGTTTCTCCCTTCCACGCGAACACCGGCACGCCCGCCGCGGCGATCGCGGCCGCGGCGTGATCCTGCGTGGAGAAAATGTTGCAGCTCGCCCAGCGAACATCCGCGCCCAGATCCACCAGCGTCTCGATCAGAACGGCCGTCTGAATGGTCATGTGCAGGGAACCCGTCACGCGGACCCCGGCGAGCGGCTTCTCCACCGCGTACTTGCGCCGGATCGACATCAACCCAGGCATTTCGTGTTCGGCGATGCCGATTTCCTTGCGCCCCCATTCGGCCAGCTTGAGATCCGCGACCTTGTACTCCGCCGCAACCGAGTTCACCACCGTACTCATGCGCTCGTGCTCTCCTTGAATCGTCTTCGTAAAATCGAGTCTCAAATCAATAAATCGAGATACGTTGATATTATAATTTTCACCCTGCTATGCCGTCAATCGTCAAATCGATGCGCGTTCTTGGAGACCCGCTACGCCTGCGCATTTTGTCCCTGGTGGAGCGCGAAGAGCTGTCCGTCGCCGAGATCCAGGAGATTCTCTCCTCCGGCCAAAGCCGCGTCTCCACACACCTCTCCCAGCTCAAACGGGCCGAACTCGTGGAAGACCGGCGTTCCGGCAAGAATGTGATGTACCGTTCGTCCCGTACGCTGCCCGCGGAGATCCGCGCCGTGCTGGAAGCAAGCCGCGCGGAAATTCCGGAAGCCGGGGAAGACACGCGCGCCCTTGCGCTAATCCTGCGGAAACGCGCGGACCGCATGCGCAGCTATTTCGACGAATTAGCGGGGCGTTTTGGCAAGCAATACGTGCCCGGCCGATCCTGGCGCGGCCTCGCGGAAGCCTTGCTGCTCCTCATGCCCGCGCTCGATATCGCGGACCTCGGGGCGGGGGAAGGCGCTTTCAGCCAGTTGCTCGCGCGCCGGGCCAAGCGG
>CAZXBZ010000354.1:0-4078 GCA_964639135.1 uncultured Solibacteraceae bacterium
TCATCCTTGGCCCGCTGGTTGCGCGATGCGGTACCGCCCGGGTCTCCATGCCGGGAGGCTGCGCGATTGGTGCCCGGCCCATCGACCTCCATCTGATGGGCCTCGAACGGCTGGGCGCGGCCATTCGCCAGGAACACGGTTATATTGAAGCCTCCGCGCCGCAAGGTCTGCGCGGCAACCGCATCTATTTCGACACCATCACCGTCACGGGGACCGAGGATCTGATGATGGCGGCCGTGCTCGCCGAGGGCGAATCCATCCTCGAGAACGCCGCGAGAGAGCCCGAAGTCGTCGATCTGGCCGATCTGCTCACCAAAATGGGCGCCGAAATCGAGGGCGCCGGCACTTCCATCATTCGTATTCGCGGGGTGAAGAGCCTCCGAGGCGCGACCCACCGGATTATTCCGGACCGCATCGAGGCCGGGACTTACGCCATCGCGGCCGCAATCACCGGCGGCGATCTCACCATCCGTAACTGCCGCCCAGACCATCTGGGCGCGCTCATCCACAAGCTCTGGCAGGCGGGCGTCCATATTCAGGAATTGGACAGAGACTCCATCCGCGCCACGTTTACCGGCAAGATCCGTTCCCAGGATATGAGCACGGAAGAGTATCCCGGCTTCCCCACCGATCTGCAGGCGCAATACATGGCGCTGATGACGCAAGTGGACGGTATCACCATCATCCGCGAGACCATTTTCGAGAACCGCTACATGCACGTGCAGGAACTGGTGCGGATGGGCGCGAGCATTCGGATCGACGGCAGGCAGGCAATCGTCGCGGGCGGCCGGAGGCTCACGGGCGCGCCGGTGATCGCGAGCGATTTGCGCGCAAGCGCGTCCCTGCTTCTGGCCGCGATGGCCGCGAGCGGTGAAACCGTGATCGATCGCGTTTACCACCTCGACCGCGGCTACGAGCGCATCGAGGAAAAGCTTGCCGGCGTCGGGGCCGTCGTCGAGAGAGTCAGCGAAGCCCCGGCCACCAGATAGCGGAAAAGGAAAGAAGACAATGAAGCATCACAACCCCGGGTTTCTGGCCATCGTCAACGGCGCGAAATCCCGCGTTCCTGAAATGGATGTAGCGGCTTATCTCGCGCTGAGGGAATCCGGCGAAGCGCACATCCTCGTGGATGTCCGCGAAGAAAGCGAGTTCGCGGCCGGCCATGTGAAGGGGGCGATGCACCTCGGCAAGGGCGTGATCGAACGCGACATCGAAACCATCGTTCCCGACAGGAACCAGAAGCTGATTCTGTACTGTGGCGGCGGCTTCCGCTCCGCGCTGGCGGCGGATAATCTGCGGATCATGGGCTATACGGCCGTCATCAACCTCGACGGCGGCTGGCGGGCGCTCAAGGAAAGCGGAATCGAACTTGAATGACACGCGGCGGCCGCTGGCGGATCGTCAGGAAAACCAGCCCAGCAGCAGGCCGCACAGTCTCCAGACGATATAGGAGAGCAGCGTCAATTCAGCGAAGCGAAGCGAGGCCCGCACCAGCCCGCTGAAGAGATCCACGCGCAGCACGACCACGCACATCAGGTAGAGAAACACCGGCCATGTGCCGAGCGTTCCGTCAAATCCCCGGTAAAACAGCATCACCACGAACATGTAGCCCAGCGGCAGATTGCTCGTGACGTTATCGCCTATCCGTACCCAAATCATCCCAAGGCTGAGGACCAGCATCAGGATCGTGAGAGGCAGGAATAATGGCGGCGCGATGTTCATCCACTCGCCACCATAGCATGGCCGTCACCGCGGTGCGATCCGTTATCCCAGAGGCACGTCCGTGCCGCCGCGCGCGCTCTCACTCCGGCGCATCCGTGCCGCTGGAGAGCAGCCCAACCGGGAATGACCCGAGTATGTGCGATACGGGCAGGCGCTTGGCCGTTGAAGGCGCCCCCTCCGCCTCGCGGACGCGTCCCGTGAATTGATCTTTCCATGCGGAGGGCGCTGATTCCGGCAAAACCAATGTTGTGCCTTCCCAGAGACTTTCGCTTGCAAGGGCTTCGTTTTCCGGCAGCAGGCCCCGCAAGTGCAAGGGCACGGCCACCAGGCAGTACTCGTCGTTCCAGCTTCGGAGAAAGGCGAAGATGTTACCGGCTCTCGGGCCGTCGCCCGTTAGCGGAATGTAGTTCCCCGCTGAAAACAGGGTGGCGTGCGCCCGGCGGAATTCAAGAACCTTTGCCGTGACAAAGAGCTTGATGCGTCCGTCCCGCCAGTGCAGCGCCATATCGCGAATCAGGCCCTCGCAGTCCGTTGCCTCCCCTCGTCTCAGAAACTCGAGCATCTCCGTTCGAAGACGAAAATCCACGGGGCGGCGGTTATCCGGGTCCACCAGGCTGAAGTTCCATAACTCGGTTCCCTGATAGAAATCGGGCACACCGGGCGCCGTGGCCTTCAACAAAACCTGAGAGAGCGCGTTGATGGCGCCATGGAACGCGACTGTCGCCTGGAGTTCCAGAAAATCGTCGCGGAAAGGCCTCCCTTTCCCCTGCTCGAATAGAGCATCCACGAATCTGGCCAGCGCGTCTTCATGCGCCTCGTTCGGCTGCACCCAGCTTGTATGCTCTTTCGCCTCCCTCGCGCACTTGCGCAGGTACACCTGAAAGCGCTCCTGGAACTCTGGAAGTTCCGCGTCGTCGAGCGGCCAGGCTCCGAGCAGGGACTGGTAGACCAGAATCTCTTCCGACGGAGCCGGCGCGACGTGGCCAGCCAGGCGGGTGCGCTTGGCCTCGTTCGCCGCCATCCAGCGAAACACCGCGGCGTTATACTCTCTCGGCATTTCGGTAAGAACATTCAGCCTCGCGCGCACGTCCTCGCTCCTCTTGGTGTCGTGCGTGGACGTGCAGTTCATCGTGTGCGGCCAGCGGCGCTGCCTTTCGCCGTGAAAACGATGCAAGGCGTAGGTGTTCATGGGAGGCTTCTCCCGCAGCGGATCTCCGCCTACTTCGTTAAGCGAGAGAAGGGCATTGTAGCTATAGAACGCGGAATCCTCGAGACCTTTCGCCATCACCGGGCCGGAGAATTGCTGCCAGCGCATTACCACGCTCAGCCACTGGGCGCGATGCTCGCGCGCATAATACGGCGGCTCCACCAGAAGGACGCGGCCCATGAACTCGAAGGCGGCGTCGCTCACGACATCCTTGCGGGTCCGCGCCCGGGCCAGCGCGAGAGTCGCTTCGATCAGGTCGCGATCCCGCTGTTCAATCGCAAGCCCGCGCAGGTAGGTGCGGTATACCGGCAAACAGGCGGTTGCTTCCACCAGGATGCGCCGGATCTCCGAGAGAGGGATGTCGCGCGCACGCCGGTCCTGCGCCGCCAATTGCCCCAGATAATGCCCGATCACATTGATTTCGTTCGCGAACAGCGTATCCATCACGAGTTTGTTCTTCTCGTAACAGATTTCGGAGAATGGAACGCTGATCCCATTCAGCCGGTTGTAATGACGGACAATCTCGGACAGCCCCGCGGGGTCCACAAAAATTCCATTGAGCGCATTGAGGTAGTCATACCCCGTGGTTCCGGCGAGCGGCCAATCCGGCAGTCTCTCGTCATTGCCGAGAATCTTTTCCGCCAATACGTAAAAGTTCTGCTCATTCGTCTCGATACCGTCTCCGGCGACGGCTCCCTGCAACCGCCGCAGGTAGCCGAGGGGGTCATGCAAGCCGTCGATATGGTCGATACGGACTCCGGCCACCTTGCCCTCGCGCATCAGCTTCACGATTTCCCGGTGGCTGATATCAAAAACCGAGGGCACTTCCACGCGCACGCCGACCAGATCATTGATGTCAAAGAAGCGCCGGTAGTTGATCTCCTCCACCGCGATACGCCAATAAGCGATCCGATAGACCTGCGCGGAAAGGATCTTATCCAGCGGATCGAAGCTGCGCGTATCCTGCGGATCGCCCGAAAGCTGCCAAAGCTGGTCGTCCAGCGTACGTTTGTATTCAGGCTCGTCGAGATAAACTTCCCAGAGCAAAGCTTTTGCTCTTGTAATCTCCTGCTTACGCTCAAGCTTCCGTAATTGTCGTCTCGGCCCCGATGTCCCAATACCCCACGTTTCGGTCATCAGTGCTGTTTC
>CAZXBZ010000355.1:0-4068 GCA_964639135.1 uncultured Solibacteraceae bacterium
TCCATACGCGGGAATCACCGACCCCTTCCCCGCCCCAAAAAATCCCGGAGCGGACGCGGTGTTCCCCCAGTACAGCAACCACCAACCGTACGTCACGGATTTCCAGGGTCCGTATGTACAGAACTGGAACCTGACGCTGGAACGGCAGGTGGGCTTGGGCTTCGTTGGCCGCGCTTCGTACGCCGCCTCCAAGGGCACCCGCCTGGGCGTGGTGCGCGAGGGTAACTCCGCGGTCTACGCGCCAGGCGTCACCACGGCGACAACGAACCAGCGCCGGCCGTATGCACCCGGCCTGGGCAACCTCAATCTGATCGAGCCGACAGCCAACTCGACCTATCATGCGCTCCAATTGACCGCGGACCGGCGCTTCTCCCGCGGGTTCACTCTGCTGGTGAACTACCAGTGGGCAAAAGCAATCGACGACGCCTCCGCCACGAAAATGACGGGGCAAGCCCGGACGAACCCCTTCAACCAGCGCTTCGACAAGGGCCCAGCGGATTTCGATAAGAGGCACGTCTTCAATCTCTCCGGCCTGTATGAACTTCCGTTCCGCGTGGACAACGGCGCGAAATGGCTGGTGAATGGCTGGAGCCTGAACGCAATCGCCTCCCTGCAAAGCGGCGCTCCGTTTACGGTAACCAGTGGCGTGGATAACGCCCGCACCGGCACGAGCAATCAGCGGGCCGACATGATTGGCAACCCAGATTTGGGTGACAGGTCGCGAGGAGAGCAGATTGCGCAATATCTCAACAAGGCGGCTTTCGTGCCCAACGCACTCGGCACCTACGGCAGCCTGGGCCGGAACGCCTTCCGCGCTCCCGGCTACGCCAGTTGGGATTTCGGTCTCTTCAAGCGGTTCGCGCTTCGAGAGAATATCGGTCTGACTTACCGGCTCGAAGCCTTCAATGCGTTCAACCGTCCTAATCTCAACTTGCCCAACACCGCGCAGAACAACGTAAACTTTATGAAGATTACGAGCGCGCAGGACACGCGTATTCTTCAAATGGCTCTCCGGCTGACCTGGTAGAGCATTCCACCCTTCGCCGCCGTATTGCCCGCGGGCTTGCGGCGGCGAGGGTATCCCGGGCAACGCACCGGCATCCGCGCCGCGGGGCCTCCGGGAATTCAAAGAGGGAGCAACCGATGAAACGTCGTGATTTTTTGGCGGCCGCCTCCGCCATGCCGGTTTTTGCCGCCCAGCAAACGGGCCGCATCCGTGTTGCGCTGTGGGGCACGGAGCACAGCCACACCACCGGGAAACTCAAAGCCCTGCTGGATTCACCGGATTATGAGGTAGCGGGCGTCCACGAATCCGATGCCGCCCAGCGCGCGAAAGCGGAAAAACTCCCGCTCTTCTCCGGTTTGCGGTGGATGTCCGAGAACGAACTGCTGAACGATCAGAGCATCCCCCTCATCGTGGTGGAGTGCGGCGTCTGGGATGCGCTTCCAATGGGCGAGAAGGTGATCGCCGCCGGCAAACACCTGCATATCGAAAAACCGGTTGGCAACGATTGGCCGCGTTACAAAGCTCTGGTCGAACAGGCGCGGACAAAGAGACTTCTTTTTCAGAGCGGGTATGTCTGGCGTCATCACGCCGGAATCAACGCCGCGCTTGAAGCCGCGCGCAAGGGCTGGCTGGGCGATATTATGCAACTGCGCGGCACGATGAACGCGGACCGCGACGCGCCCCAGCGCGCCGTGGAGGCAAAATACAAAGGCGGCGGATTGTTCGAGCTTGGCGGGCACGTGATCGACCGCATGGTCGATTTGCTCGGCAGGCCGAAGCGCGTTCACTCCGCGCTTCGCCACCACTCCAGCGTCAAGGATAGCCTCAACGACAACGGGATGGCTTTCTTCGAGTTTGAGCGGACGCTTGCCGTCCTTTCGCAGACGACAAACCAGGCCGGCGCGGGAGACCACCGCTCGTTTGAAATTATCGGCTCGGACGGCACCTTCGTGGTCTGGCCGGAAGCGAATCCGCCCCGGATGCGCGTCTTCATGCGCAAACCGCTGGGCGACTACAAGAGTGGCTGGCAGGACATCACGCTGCCCCCGCAACCTCGGTTTACCGGCGATTTCGCCGAACTCGCCAGGGCGCTGAAATCCAGACAGCCCTTGAAGCTCTCCTACGACCACGAACTCATTCTGCACGAGACGCTGCTGCGAGCGGCCGGGGAGATCGAGGGATGACCCCCGCACGGCCCACGCGCCGCGCCGCGCTCGGCGCTGCCGCCATTCTGCCCCTTTCCACGGTCCGCTCGAGCGCCGTCAGCGATGCCGTGACCGTGGGCCTGATCGGCGCGGGAAACCGGGGAAGCGGCGTTGCGGAATTGATGGCGAAGCACACGCAAGCCCGCTTCACCGCATTCTGCGACCTCATCGACGGCCGCATGGCCGAAGCCGCCAAACGCACGGAAAGCAACGAGCCCGCATTCTATAACGACTATCGCCGCTTGCTCGAAAGCAAGGTGGATGCGGTGATTATCGCCACGCCGGTTTATCTCCACCCCGAACACTTCGAGGCGGCAGCGAAGGCGGGAAAACACATCTACATCGAAAAGCCGGCCGGGGTGGATGTCGATGGCTGTAAACGCATCATTCGCGCCGCGGATTCGATGGACAGGAAGTTCAACGTGATGTTCGGCTTCCAGCGGCGCTACGCCGCGCCCTATCGCAGGGCTTGGCAAGCCGTGGCGTCGGGTGAGATCGGCGATATTCGCCTCGCCTCCGCGCGCTTTCTGAAGAGCCAGGGAGCGGCGGCCGCCGCTCGCGCCAAGGCGGCGCTCTCCGAGGCGGAGAAACTCAAGAACTGGTATGCGTGGAAGCAATACTCGGGCGACTTGATTGTCGAAAACAATATACACTCCATCGATATTCTCAATTGGTTCCTCGACGGGCACCCGGTGAGCGCGATCGGCTCCGGAGGCGCCAGGCTCCCCGGAAACGGCGACACGCGGGACCATAACTTTGTCGCCTTCACCTATCCCAACGGCACTCAAGGCCAACTGACCGGGACCACCGTCGCGCCGCCCGGCTACCGCGAAGTTCTTGAACAGTTCCTCGGAGCGAAGGCGATGCTTGAGACCTCGGAGAACCAGATCCGCTACTGGTATTCCACGACGAACCAGAGGGTCGAGAAAATAGCCCGCAACATGACCATCGATGCCGTGGAAGAGTTCGTGCGGCGCATCCGCGAGAATCGTCCGGAAAATACGGCGATCCGCGGCGCGGAAAGCACGCTCACGGCCATCCTCGGACGGATGGCGATGGACGCCCGGCGAGAGATTAGCTGGGATGAAATGATGAAAAGTTGAAGCCGATGATTCGCACGGAACCAAACAACTCTTTTACGCGCCGCGGTCTGTTCGGCATGGCGGCGCTCGCCGGATTGGCACTTCCGGACGCGGCCCGCGCCGCGGATCCCGGGCCGAAATTATCGATCCGCGTGGAGCCCCTCTTCCCCGGATTGAGCCTGCCGGAGCAGCTCGAGCGAGTGGCGGCGGCCGGCTACCAGGGCTTCGAATTCGGTGACTGGCGCGCGCAGGATGCCGAGGCCATCACCAAGCTGAAAAACCGGCTGGGCCTTACTTGCGTGTATCTGGTCGGCAACCGGGGCGTGAACCCCCCGGGCATGGGCCTTTGCGACCCGGCCGAACGCGCGGGATTTCTTACCGAAATTCGTGCCTCTCTCGAAGCCGCAAAGAGATTCGAAACCGACAAACTCGTGGTGCTGAGCGGCTTCAAGGTGAATTACCTCTCCCGCGAAGAGCAGCACGAAAGCATCGTCGAGGGATTGAAGCAGGCCGCCGATTTCACGGCGCGCGAGGGCGTCACGCTCATCATCGAGCCGATCAACACGCTGGCCAAGATAGAGCCGCTGAATCCGACGGGCGATAACCACGCGAACTATTTTCTGGACAAGCCCAGCGAAGCCTTCGAAATCATCCGCAAGGTGGATTCGCCTTACGTAAAGGTGCTCTACGATCTCTATCACGCCCAGATCATGGAAGGGAATCTGACGGAGACGCTGATGGGGCATCATTCCCGTATGGGGCATATTCACATCGG
>CAZXBZ010000356.1:0-335 GCA_964639135.1 uncultured Solibacteraceae bacterium
GCCGCCGATGAAATAGCCGTGGAATCGTTTCTTGAGGAGCGGATCTCTTTTCTTGAAATTGCGTCCATAGTGGAAGAGACACTCAAGCGTGTGCCGGGCCGGAAGATCGAAAGCGTGGACGACGTTCTGGCGATGGACGCCGAAGCGCGGCGGATGGCGGTATCACTGGTTTCACAATCGGCTTCGGCCATCGTGTAAGGATACGGCCGCGGCATCCCGGAGGATATCGCGGCAAATTTTGGCGGTTTGCGTCCGAAAGCGACTGAATATATGGAATTTTTCGAAAGCTTCTGGTGGCTGCTCGTCCTGCTCGGGGTGATGATCATCATCCACGA
>CAZXBZ010000356.1:345-4064 GCA_964639135.1 uncultured Solibacteraceae bacterium
GGGCACTACTGGGCGGCGGTTCTGTGCGACGTGAAAGTGGATGTGTTCAGCGTGGGCTTCGGGCCTCGCCTTTTCGGCTTTCGCCGCGGAGAGACGGACTTCCGCTTTTCCGCCATCCTTTTCGGCGGTTACGTGAAGATGACCGGGGAGCAGCCGGGCGAAGGGCCCTCGGACGACCCCCGCGCCTTTTCCAATAAGCCCAGGTGGCAGCGGCTCCTGATTGTTTTCGCCGGTCCGCTGATGAACGTGATTCTGGCGGTGGCACTGTTAACCGGCCTTTATATGGTGCGGTATTACAAGCCGTCGGATTCCTACCTGCAAGCCGTCATCGGCTGGGTGGACCAGGGATCTCCGGCGGCGCGGGCGGGTATCGAGAAGGGCGACCGGGTGATCGAGGTCGACGGCCGTAAGAACCCCAGTTGGGACGACCTGAAGGAAGCGGAGAGTTTCAACGCGAACCGCGCGATTTCCGTAACCGTGGAGCGCGGGCAGGGAACCCTGAAGACAAGCCTGACGCCCTCCTTCGACGATGAATTAGGCGTGGGTTCGGCTGGCTGGCGGGAAGACAACGACGTGGAGATAGGCTCCGTTCGCCCGGGATCCGCCGCGGAAAAGGCCGGCTTGAAGCCGGGCGACGTGATTGTTTCGGCGAATGATGTGCCGATTCGTTCGAGCTATGGCTTGCCCAAATTGGTGGAGGCGAACAAGGGTAACCCGATTTCACTGGTTTACGAGCGGGATGGAATCCGGACCACCACCAGCGTCACGCCGGCCCAGGAAGAGGTGAACGGCAAGCTGCGCTGGCTGATGGGGGTCTCCATCTCGCCCAAACGGGAACAAACCCGGCTCGGATTTGCCGCGGCCCTCGGACTCTCGCTGGAAACGAACGCCCGCTATGCCACCGTGATCTTGAGATTTTTCCGGGGCATGGTGGAACGCCGGATGTCGCCGAAATCCCTTGAGGGGCCGATCGGGATCGCCCGCATGTCGCGCAGCGCGGCGCACCAGGGCGTCTTCGAGTTCTCGCTGCTGATGGCGATGGTGAGTCTGAACCTGGCCGTGGTGAACCTGCTGCCGATCCCGGTGCTCGACGGCGGGATGATTTTCCTGCTGTTGATCGAAATGGCCGTCCGCAGGGATTTGTCGCTGCAAATTAAAGAGACGATGTTCCGGCTCGGGTTCGTCTTTCTGCTGGCGGTGATGGCCTTCGTGCTTTATAACGATATCAGCAAGACGGCCGGAGGCTAGAGAGCGGCTGGCGGTGGAACGCAAAACCGGCGATTCTGAACATTTTTGATTTAACTTGTTCATTCCCAAGGCTTTTGACCGCTCTCTTAAAACTCGAGTACAATGAGAGTTTGTCTTGCCGCGTGAAGGAATCGCGCGCGAGCAGCAAGATCATACCGGACCCTGGCCGAACCGGCCGGAATCAGCGAGGAAAAAATGCCGAAGCGTACGTTTCAGCCCAATAACCGCAAGCGCGCCAAGACTCACGGTTTCCGTGCGCGGATGGCCACCAAGAACGGCCGCGCCGTACTGGCCCGCCGCCGCGCCCGCGGGCGCTGGAAGCTCTCCGTGAGCGATGAGCGCGCCGTGCAGCGGTCACTCTACTAATCGAAGGGATTCTATACGTCGAGCGATTCCCCCGCGTCCCGTTTTCCCTTCGGCCCGGAACGCAGAATCCAGAAAAGTGCGGAATTCCGGCGAGTCTACGACACTGGCTTCCGGGTGGCGAGATCGAACTTTGTCGTGTTTTGTCTGCGGCGGCCGGATAACGAACCCACGAGGGTAGGTTTCACGACGCCGCGAGCTTTGGGTAAGGCCGTGGTTCGCAACCGGGTGCGGCGCCGCATCCGTGAAGCCGTCCGGGTGAATCTTTGGAGACTCCCGGCGGGCTGGAGCCTGGTCTTTAATCCACGCCGGGTGGCGGCCAGACGGCCGTTCCCGGAGATCGTGGCGGAAGTGGAACAGGTGCTGGCACGATGCGCCGCTTCGTCATCCTGATCCTGGCGGGCTATAAACGCTGTGTCTCGCCGCTGCTCCCCACCGCGTGCCGCTTTCATCCGACGTGCTCGGAGTATATGAAAGAGGCGGTGGAAATCTGGGGCGTCCCCAAGGGGTGCTGGCTGGGGGTGAAGCGGCTTCTGCGATGCCAGCCGTTTTGCGCCGGCGGATTGGACCCCGTACCGCGCCCGTCGGAATCCGATGGCCGGGAGGGAGAGACCCGGCGGGCCTCCGCAACTTGCCCTCCGGCCTGAGGCAAGGGCCGGTTTCGAGATACGAGCCGCCTTTGACGAGGGCCAAGAGTTACAAATGGCAGACGAAATCACACCGCAACCCCCCAAGAATTCTGGCGCGAAACCGGCGGGAGAAATCTCCGTCGAACGGCGCATGCTGCTGGCGCTCGTCTTAATGGGCGCGGTGCTGATTGGCAGCCAATACTTCTTCAAGGCGTTTTCACCGGCCGAGGCCCCCAAGGAGACCCCCGCGGAGAGCGCGGCTCCAGCGCGGCCCGAAGGGGACGTTTCTTCCGCGCCGGAGGCGGCGTCATCCGGCTCCGATGCGGCGACGCCCGCCGCGGCGTCCGCTCCCGCGGCCGCGACAGCCCCGGTCCGGCAGGCGGCCGTGAAGGCGGAAGCCGAGGAGAGCTTCACCATTGAAACCGCGGAGTCGAAAGTAACTTTTTCGAACAAGGGCGCGGTCGTCGAGCGCTGGATTCTGAAGGAATTCAAGAGCGCCGACGGGCATCCACTCGAACTGGTGAACGAGGCTGCGTTCGGCAAGGCGGGCAAGCCGTTTTCGCTGGATCTCCGCGGCCGGAAAGTTCCGGTGTCGCCCAATAGCGCGTTGTATACGGCGAAACTCGGAGATGACGGAAAATCCATCGATTTCGAGTACGCCGAGAGTGGGTGGGTCTTCCGGAAGCACTTTTCGTTCGCGGAAGACGGGTTTGTGGCCCGCGTGAGCAGCGAGGTTCTCGAGGGGTCCGCGCCGGTTCCGCATCTGCTGGAGTGGCGGGGCGGTTTTGGCGACCCGAGCGTGGATAAGCGGCACGATTTCCAGCACGCCGCGTTCTACGACCGTTCCCGAGGCAAGCTCGATACGAAAGTCGCCAAGGACGCCAAGGACGGCACGCTTTCGTTTGCCGGCGTCTACTCCTACGCGGGCATCGAGGATAAGTATTTCGCGGCGATGTTTCTGCCGGGCGAGGGCGGCTCCGGCGCGAGCCAGTCCATGGACGTGAACGTCTATTCCGATCTGACGCTTTACAATGGCGATCCGGAAGAGCAGGATTACGTGGGCGTCGCGGTGGGAGGCTCCGGAGAGAACGATTTCCGTCTCTTTGTGGGCCCGAAGAACAGGCACATTCTTTAGAGCGTGAATCGGCAGGTGGCCGATCTCGTCGATTTCGGCTGGTTTGTCTTTATCGCCGAACCGCTGTTTGTCGCTCTCAACTGGCTGACGTCGAACTATCTGCACAATTTCGGCTGGTCGATCATCGTCCTCACCATCGCGATCAACTTCGTCACGCTGCCGCTGAAGCTCACCAGCATGAAGAGCATGAAGAAGATGCAGGCGCTGCAGCCGCAGATCCAGTTGATCAACGACCGTTACAAGGGCGTGAGCATGCGGGATCCGCGCGCGCAGCAAAAGAACCAGGAGATGATGGCGCTCTACCAGAAGAACGGCGTCAATCCCGCGGCGGGCTGCGTGCCGAT